>JBGQKF010000126.1:0-9922 GCA_041499435.1 Gammaproteobacteria bacterium | reverse complement strand
GGAGCTGAGTTCGTCGTCATGGTCTGCGGCGACATCATGACCATGCCCGGGTTACCGAAGGTGCCGGCGGCGACGAAGATCGATCTGACTGCGGACGGGAAGGTCGTGGGTTTGTTTTAGCTCTCTTCAAACCTGCGTCCCCTGGGGCGCGCTGAACGTGAACGTGGGCCCGGGCCACAGGATCGCATTGAGCACGATGCTCAGCACGACCATGAACAGGCTGGCGAAGAATGCGGTCCAGAAGCCATTCACCTTGAAGCCTTTCACCAGCGCCGAAACCAGCATCAGCATGAGGGCGTTGATCACGAGCAGGAACAGGCCCAGTGTGATCAGGGTCAGGGGCAGTGTGAGCACGATCAAGATCGGCCGCACCACAGCGTTAACCAGACCCAGCAGCAAAGCCGCCACCCATAGCGCGCCTGCGCTGGAGTAGGTCACTCCTTTGAAGACGTGGCTCGTGATCCACAGCACGAGTGTCATCAGTGCCCAGTGGGCAAGGAAAGCGTAGAGCCCGATCAGCATAGTGGGCGCATTCTGTAGGAACCGGTGCGGTTCGTCTATCTCCCGCGTGTACCTCTAGCGTCGCGGCGTCAACGGCGTAACATTTGCAACGCCCGCGTCGACGTGACCCGAAGGTCCTGCGAGCGCAGCGGAATGCACGTGCGCGAGCTGATCGTCGAAGTAGAAATCCGGCTCGAACACACGCAGGAACGGTCCCTTTTCGAGCCCACCCAGAAACATTGCTTCGTCCACCTCGATATCCCAGCTCATCAATGTCCGAATGGCGCGGTCGTGTGCCGGCGCGCTGCGCGCGGTCACCAGCGCTGTGCGGATGCGCATCGACGAGCCCGGAGGAGAGCTCTTCTGCAGATGATGCAGCGCCTTCAGAAAGGGCTGGAAAGGTCCCGGCGGCAGCGGCTCGGCAGCGCGCGTGCGCTCGTGCTCCTCGAACGCTGACAGGCCCTGCTCCTGATAGATGCGCTCGGCCTCGTCGCTGAACAGGACCGCGTCGCCATCGAAAGCGATACGCACCTCGGTCGGGTGGGAATCCTCGCGCGCAGGCTTTTGATAAACACGTGCAGCGGGGAAACCGGCTTCCAGCGCCAGGCGCACGTCATTCTGATTCGCCGACAGGAAGAGATCAGCCTTCAACGGCTCTAGGTAGCCATAGGCGGAGCGTCCGCGCAGGAACACGCCGCGGCTGATCGGTAACCGATGGTGCTCCGCCGACTTGAACACGCGCAGTCCGGTGACCGGATCGTTTTGCGAGAGGATCACGACTTCGACCTTGCGCTCGCTCGATGCATTGAAGGCGAGCAGCTTTCTCACCAGTTCGAAAGCGACGCCCTGGGCAGCCGCCTGGTGCAGGCGCGAGAGCTGCAACTTCTCGTAGGCTGCCGGGCCCTGCGCATCGAACACGGCGTTCTCTTCCTCGAAGTCGAACAACGCACGGGAAGACAGCGCAACCACCAGCTGATTGTCGAGATTGGCGGGCACGGCTACCTCAGCACCTGACTTTCACGCGCTTCGCGAACTGTGAGCTCGACGTCTTCGGGCAGCATCAGGCGCGCGCGCTCCAGCGCTCGCGCTGCCTGCTCGATCTTGTGAACGTAGTCCTCGTGATCGCGATAGAGCGTCTCCAACGCCGGGCGCGGATCGCTGGCGGCCTCAGCAGCCGTCCGTGTGACCGGCAGTGCGATGGTCGAGCCCAGCAGATCGCACAGATCGTTGCCGCCGAACTCGGCGCGCCGCGTATTCCAGCCTAACAATGTAGCGACCGGAACTTCTACCAGGGGATGGCGGATGCCGGCCACATCGTTGCCTACCGCATCGATCTGCGGAACGAGCAGACGATGCGTGCTGAGGATGTCTGGGAACAGCTTGTCGATCACCCCGGCGTTGTTCGAGGCGCGCGGCCCGAAGTCGCGCTCTCCGGATCCGTTGTAGAGCCCAGCGAAACTAACTCCAGGAATGCTGGGAAACTGAAGCTTCTCCGGCGCCACCAGGGTACCGTCCGCTATCCGCGGCACCCGGCTGTCGGGGGGCGGCGTGCCGCGCTTGACCCAGTGTTCAAGGTCGACGATCAATGCGCGCAGAATGACACCGGTATGCGTCGCATTGACGAGCTGCTCGCATTGCCGGTTGGCGAGTCCATAGTGCGGGGCATCGCCTTTGAACCAGCCATGCTGCGTGCCGGCGAGCAGATACCGGCGCACATTGGGCGGATCCGCGATGTCGCGCTGCCCGGCGACATCGGTACCCAGCAGCGAGGCGCGGAACTGCCAGTACTCGTTCGAGGTATCGGTGTGGATGATCCTGGGATCGCTGGCCGGGCGCTTGAGAATGCCGTCTTCGCGCCCACTCAGTGGATCGCGCGTGACCGCATACGTTACCGGGAAGTTGACGTCCGGAACATAACGCTCGCGATGCTGTTGGGTGAAGGGGTTGGGTTGCGCGAAGCGGTAGTTGAGAAACAGACGCTGCGCTCCGGGCACGTGGACGTGCATGCCGTCGCACACCCGCTGGCCGTGCTCGTCTTCGTTGAAGCCGAAGTACAGATAGTCGCGATAGTACATGCCGCTCGACGAGATGCCCTGGCACAGCGTCGTGTCAATGCCCGCAACCGGATTCGGATTGCCCGCATCGTCTGCGCGGCCATGGCGTAGAAACGCGACGAAATCGCGCGAGGTGATGTAACCCAAGCCCATGACAGGCGAGTCGGTCGCGCGGTAGATCAAGTGGTAGTTGTGCTGATTCTGGAAGCCGCCTTTCAGGCAGATGTCGTTGGTGCTGGGCCTGCCGGGCCAGTCGTCGGGACACGCAGCGAATGCCCAGCTCTCATCGGGCACGCGCTTGCCGAATGGAATCGAGGGGCCGCTCGGGCGCGGTGAATCGCTGTCCACCACCCACAGCTCGGCCTCCGCCGCGGTCTTGTTGACCGATACGCTAGGGAAGCTCTTGAATGCGCTGCCACCGCTCAAAGGCAGCGTGGAGGGCGTCACGCCATTGAAGTTGCGATCGCCAAACTCGGTGAGGATGCGCCCGGTGATCGGCTGGCCGTGTTCCTGCGCTATTGGAAACGAAACGGTGAGCCGATTGTCACCCGGTGCAATGTCCGCGCCCCAGCCGACCCACGCGATGACGTATCCGCGCTGCATGAGAAAGCCGTTGCCGAAATCGCGCGCTGCGCCGGGCGCATTCATGTTGGCGTCGGAGGCGGTGTCCTGCATGCGGCCGAACGAGATCTTGCGTCCGCGATTGTTCACTTCGAAGAACAGCGTGCGGCTGCCCTTGGCGACGTCGACCGGCCTGAGGATCGCCATGTCGGCGGCAAACTCGACCATGCCGCGCGCATTGACCGGCGCTTTGTCGAGATCGAACACGACTGCGTTGTGCAGGTCTTTCGGATCGACTTCGAAATAAGCCGTCCCGGTGAGCCTCTCGTACGCGCCGGCGGCTCCAAAGCTTTGTCCTTGCGCGACCACTTCACGCTGATCGATCTGCAGCCGGGTCAGGCGGGCCTGCGCGGGGGCGCAGAAACACCACGTCAGCGCGCACAAAAGCGTGGACAGCAAAGCGTTGCGAAGCCGCATGAGTGGTTTCCAGTGGGGTGGTTCTGCGCAGGGTAGAATAACCACAATTCGCCCACTTTGCGCGGCGCTCGGCGCTGATGTGCCGAGCTTGCGCACATCCGAAGTTACAACAGATGACTGCACGTATCATCGATGGCAGCGCGCTGTCGCGGGAAATCCGCGCGCAGTTGCGCAGCCGCGCCACCCAGCTCACCAATCGCGGGCGTCAGCCTGGACTGGCCGTTGTACTGGTGGGCGATAACGCACCCTCGCGCATCTATGTCCGCAATAAAGTCAAGGCGTGCGCTGATGTCGGTGTGTACTCCGAGGTGCATGAGATGGCGGCGGAGGCGGCCGAAGGCGAGATTCTGGACCGGATCCGCGCGCTGAATGCCGACCCGCGCATCCACGGCATTCTGGTGCAGCTACCTTTACCCAGGCACGTCGACGAGGGCAGGGTGGTGGCTGCGATTGCGGTGGACAAAGATGCGGATGGGTTCCACTTGCATAACGTGGGCAGCTTGGTCGTCGGGCGGCCGGGGCAAGTGCCCTGTACGCCGGCCGGTTGTATGGCAATGCTGGATCACATCGGCGTGGAACTGGTCGGAAAGGAAGCCGTGGTGGTTGGCCGCAGCAACCTCGTCGGCAAGCCGATGGCTCTGTTGCTCTTGCATCGGAGTGCCACGGTGACGATCTGCACCTCGAAAACGCGCGACCTCGCTGCGCACACCCGGCGTGCGGACGTTCTGGTGGTAGCGACCGGCAAGCCGCGCCTCGTGACGGGCGAAATGGTGAAGTCCGGCGCAGTGGTGCTCGATGTGGGGATCAACCGCATGCCGGATGGCACGCTGGCGGGCGATGTAGATTTCGACTCAGTGAAAGAGAAGGCCGGATGGATCACGCCGGTACCGGGGGGGGTAGGGCCGATGACGATTACCATGCTGCTGGCGAATACGATTCGCGCGGCCGAGGGTATGTAAAGCAGAGCCTAAACCCAACACAGAGACACAGAGTACACGGAGGACACAGAGAAAGCGTATACGATCGATTGCGCGGGGACGCAGTGACACTCAACCCGTGCGCGAGCTTGCCGGCCGAAATCCTCTTTCTCTGTGTATCTCTGTGCCCTCTGTACCTCTGTGTTGAGGTTTAGCCTAGCGCACAGCGCTCAACCGCACCGGAATCCGCTGCCTGCCGAACTGCCCCTTGTACCCCTCGAACCGCCCCGGAATCTGCGCCGCGCACGATAGACACCGGCCATCGCCGGTGAGGTGGTAACGCAGAATGCGATGCCAGTCGCGCACCACCAGCTCTTCGCCGCATGCGGGACACAGCGTGGCGCCGCCCTGCGTGTCGTGCACGTTGCCGGTATAGACGTACTGCAATCCCTCTCGCAACGCGATCTGCCGCGCATTAGTCAGCGTGGACGCCGGAGTGGGCGGAAGATCGTTCATCTTCCAGTCGGGATGGAAGGCCGTGAAGTGGACCGGCACATCGGGTCCAAGCTCGCGCGCCACCCAGCGCGACAGCGCGGTGATCTCTTCGTCCGAGTCGTTTTTGGTCGGGATCAGCAAGGTCGTGATCTCGAACCATACGTCGGTCTCGTGCTTGAGGTAGAGCAGCGTGTCCAGGACCGGCTGCAGGTGCGAGCCGGTCAGCTTGAAGTAAAACTCTTCGGTGAACGCTTTCAAGTCGACGTTAGCCGCATCCATCTTCGCATAGAACTCGCGGCGCGGCTGATCATGGATGTAGCCCGCGGTCACCGCTACCGTGTTCACGCCGCGCGCATGGCAGGCGTCGGCCACGTCCATCGCGTACTCGGCGAAGATCACCGGGTCGTTGTACGTGAAGGCGACGCTCTTGCAGTGGCTGTCGACAGCGGCCTGTGCGATCGCCTCAGGGCTGGCCTGATCCATCAGCCGGTCCATGTCCTTCGACTTACTGATATCCCAGTTCTGACAGAACTTGCACGCGAGATTACAACCCGCAGTGCCGAAGGAGAAAACGGCCGAGCCGGGATAGAAATGGTTGAGCGGCTTTTTCTCGATCGGATCGATGCAGAATCCTGATGAGCGCCCGTACGTGGTCAGCACCATGCGATCGTCGACGCGCTGGCGCACGAAGCAGGCGCCGCGCTGGCCTTCATGCAGCCGGCAATCGCGCGGACACAGATCGCATTGCATGCGGCCGTCATCGAGGACGTGCCAGTAACGTGCGGGATAGAGACTGGTGTCGATGCTCGAGTGGCGATCGTTCATGATGTTCTCAGCGGGAGATCCGGCTCGCTGTACTTGACCACGGTATAACGCGACAGCTTGACGTCGGTCGCCCAGAACGTGGGGCTCAGACCCGCCTTCAGCTTGAGCTGGCGCAGGAACTCCAGCGGCTCGCCGATGCTTTCCCACACCTGCGGTAGAAACGTCGCACGCTGCTGCGCATGCTGCAGAATCAGCCCGTCGATGCCCGGCCTGATCTGTTCCAGCGCATCGGTCTCCGTTACCACCGACATCGGCTCGGCCGTGGACAGTACCGAGACTTCTACACGCGTGGTGGCGAATTCGGTTTGGGTGAGCGGCTCGAAGCGCGGATCGAGAAATGCAGCGGCCTTGGCGTTGGCTTTCAAATCCTCGAGCAGCGGCCGATGCGCCTGCAGCGAGCCGATGCATCCGCGTAGCTTGCCCTGGCGATTGAGCGTAACGAACGTAGCGGCGGGATCACGCAGAAAGCCGTGGCTCTCGTTGGTCACGTACTCGAGTCCGAAGATGCCGCCGATGGCCGAGCGTGCGATCGGAACGAGAATATCGCCACGCGCGTCGGTTTGCCCGCTGTCGTCGTCAGCGGCAGTATCGGCCGGGCGTTCGAAGAAACCAATCGCAGCATAGCCAACGACGCGGCTGCGATCGCCTGCCGTGTCGCCCGAGTTGCGCAGGTCGAAAAGCTGCGGCTTGAGCCCGCGTCGTTGCGCGAGGGTGAGCAGCCCGTTCACGGGTGTCGCGCCGCAGGCCTGATGATGATTGAGCTGAGGCTGGCGGGCGAGCATACTGCGCGCGGTTTCCCGGTCCGTGCTCTGCGCCTGGCTGTAGGTGAGATAGTGCGACAGGTCCGAGCTGATGACGATCAGCGTCTCATCGCCGCCCCACAGCCGGTCGAGCACCTCTGCGACCTGCTGTGCGCTGGCGCGGCCAACGACCAGCGGCACGACAGAAAAATCACCCAGAACCTTCTGTAAAAAAGGCAGATGCACCTCCAGGGAGTGTTCGCGCGCATGCGCCTCGGCGCTGACACAGACCTGCGGCAGATCGGAGATCGCCTGCAAACCGGCCGCGTCCACGGGAACGACTCCCAGCGGCGTTTCCAACCCGCGGGCGCCGGGCAGAGCGAGCCCATCGATCGCGACACGATGCGCGGGACCGAGGAGCACCACGCGCTGGATGCGGCCGCGGGCCGCGGCGAACCGCGCGTACGCGTTGGCCGCGATTGGGCCCGAGTAAATGTACCCGGCGTGCGGCACGATGAGCGCCTTGGGCAGCGCTGCATCTGGCCCGCATGGCTGCGCCGCGCGCAGCAGCTGCGTAAGCTCCTGCTCCAATTGCTCACGGTTGGCGGCGTAGAAAGCGCCGGCGACTGCGGGTGGTCGGATATCCAGTTGACTAGTCGGCATACGGGACAAGTTTGAGCTGGGCGGATGCGCTTTCAAGGGCGCGCTCGATCATCTTCATTATAGATACTGTGCGCAGCCCTACCAGCTCGACAAGCAGGAATCGGGCACAGGCGCCATGGCGCCGCCGACATCCAGCGTTCACTGCCTGTTGCTTGCTGTGCTTGACGCTGCGGTTCCGGTCACTCTATATTACTGACTGGTAAGTAACTTACCGCATCTCCATGCACGCACGTACTCAGGAGCAGCCGCGCTGGGCGCGCCGCAAAGAAGCACGTCCCGCGGAGCTGCTGGTGGCCGCGCTCGAGCTGTTCAGTGAGCGCGGCTATACCGCCACGCGGCTCGATGACGTGGCCAAGCGCGCGGGCGTCAGCAAAGGTACGGTGTACCTTTACTACTCCAGCAAGGAAGAACTGTTCAAAGCCGTCATCCGCGAGGGGCTGGTGCCGGTGCTCGAACGGGGCGAAAAGATGGTTGCCGAGCATCGCGGCAGCGCGGCCGATCTCATCCGCAGCCTGATCCACGGCTGGTGGGAGTCGATCGGGTCGACGCCGTATGCCGGCATCACCAAGCTGATGATTTCGGAATGCCGCAATTTCCCCGACTTGGGCAGCTTCTATGTCGAGGAAGTGATCACGCGCGGTCACACGCTGGTGCGCAAGGCTTTGCAGCGTGGCATCGACAGCGGTGAGCTGCGGCCGCTCGAATCCGAATATGCTACGCGGCTGGTGTTCGCTCCGCTCGTGCTGCACGTGATCTGGCGTTACTCGTTCGATTTCTGCGGTGCCGGCAAGCTCGACGCACAGACTTATGTAGACCAGCACCTGGATATTCTGCTGCGCGGACTGCTCAATACGCGGGCGGAGCGGCCGCGCAAGGCATCCGCCAGGCTTAAGGCCGGGCGATGAGCGGGCGACCGGTTACGACGAAATGCCGGGCCGGTTGGACGGCGTGTGCGTCACGGGGGATAGCGTGATCGGGAATGCGGCTCACTCGCGCGGGCTTTGTACTGCGGCAATAGTCGGGGTGCTGCTGGCATTGGCGGGCTGCAAGAAAGCGGCACAGCCCGTGGCCGAACCACGCCAGGTGCAGACCATCTCAGTCGCGCTCGCCCCCGACGATCAGGAGAGCAGCTATACCGGCGATGTCCGTGCTCGCTGGGAGAGTGCGCTCGGTTTTCGGGTTCCTGGGAAGATCGTGTCGCGCGCGGTCGACGTCGGTGCGCACGTGGTAAAAGGGCAACTGCTCGCGAAGCTTGATCCTGAAGATCAGCGGCTGGGCGCAGAAGCGGCGCGCCAGCAGTTGATTTCCGCGCGCTCCGACTACGAGCAGGCCAAAGCGGACTTGATCCGCTACCGGGACCTGTTCACCAAAGGGTTCATCAGCGCCGCAGAATACGACCGGCGCAAGTGGAGCTACGATACTACGGCGGCGCGGCTGGAGCAGGCAAGTGCGCAGCTCGAGCTCACCCGCAACCAGACCGCCTACACGCAGCTACATTCCGACATCGATGGCGTGGTGACGGCGGTGCAGGCGGAGGCGGGTCAGGTCGTGATCCCGGGCCAGCCCGTGGTGAAGGTCGCACGGTTGGAGCAGAAAGAGGTCGCGGTCAATGTGCCGGAGAACCGGTTGGACGAGCTCAAGTCGGCCCAGGATGTGGACATCACCCTGTGGGCCGCGCCTGGCAAGACCTACCAGGGCCGTATCCGCGAGATCTCGCCGAGCGCCGACAATGTGACGCGCACCTATACGGTAAAGGTGACGGTACTGGATCCCGATGCCGCTGTGCAGCTCGGCATGACCGCGAATGTGTTCCTCAAGCGTAGCGGCACGCATGCACGCGTTGCCCGGCTGCCCTTGACAGCACTGTTCCAAAACAGCAATCAACCGGCGGTATGGCTGGTCGATCCCAAAACCAGTCAGGTCTCGCTGCGAGCCGTCCAGATCGGCCGCTACACGCAGGACTATGTGACCGTCGTGAGCGGCTTGAAGGAAGGCGACGTCGTAGTCCGCGCCGGCGTGCACAAGCTCAATCTCGGCGAGACGGTGCGGGCGGTTTCACAGTCGGCTGAGCTTCCGTCAGCCGCGCGATGATCACCCGCTTCAACCTCTCCGAATGGGCGCTCGAGCACCAGGCCCTGATTTTGTATTTCATCGTCGCGCTGTTCGCCGCCGGCGCCTATTCGTACGTGCGACTGGGCCAGGCCGAAGATCCGGAGTTCACTTTCAAGATTATGGTCATGCGCACCCTGTGGCCGGGCGCGACCGCGAAGGAAGTGGAACAGCAGGTGACCGAGCGGCTGGAGAAGAAGCTCCAGGAAACGCCATGGTTCGATTACGTGCGCAGCTATTCGAAGCCGGGCGAGTCCCTGATCTTCGTGACGCTGAAGGACTACACGCCGCCCAAGGCGGTGCCCGAAGCGTGGTACCAGGTCCGCAAGAAGATTCAGGATATCCGCCATACGCTGCCGGCGGGGGTGCAGGGCCCGTACTTCAACGATGAGTTCGGTGACACCTTCGGCATCATCTACGCGTTTACTTCCGATGGATTTTCTTTTGCCGAGCTGCATGACTACGTCGAAAATGTTCGACGCGAGCTGCTGCGCGTGCCCGATGTAGGCAAAGCCGAGATCCTCGGCGACCAGGACGAGAAGATCTACATCGAGATGTCGCACAAGAAGCTCGCCACGCT
>JBGQKF010000125.1:0-9933 GCA_041499435.1 Gammaproteobacteria bacterium | reverse complement strand
GAGAATTCGTGCGTGCGCGGGTCGCTGTGCGCGTCGTTCGCGACGATCGCTTCGCTGGTGGCCAGCGCTTCGAAGTAGGCGGGATAGCGGCCGGCCTCGAGCTCGGCGCCCGAGCTGTGCTGGTTGCGACTGAGCTCATACAGATCGATGCAGCGAAGCGAAGAGCGGCTTTCGCTGTAGCGCCAGAGGGAAACACGCTCGACGTTCATCAAGCGTGCGGCGGTCGCCGTGACCAGCTGCAGCGCCTGTTGCAGATTCTCGCGATTGAATACATCGCTGCGCGTCAACGCGACCAGAGCGGCCTGCTGTTCAAGCAGGCGCTTGCGCCTGGTGCCAAGCGTAGGGAGTCGTGCGCGAGCCTTCACGTCGCCGTTCCTCAAGTCCGGGTACACCACTCAATTCGACCGCGGACTGTAGCTCGCAAGAACGTGCGCCGAGTATCAGGACATGCTGATTCTGCTGTAGGGTTTGCCCTACACGTAAGACTTGATCAGAGCTTCCCTGAGCCTGGATAATTCATGAAGACGCCCCGATGTGTAGACAATGACTGGTGTGACGAGTCCATTGGCCAACTTTTGCGCAGTACAGAGTGTTGCGTCGGGCTACTCGGGCGCTGGCGGCCGATTTCCGGCCATTTGCGGCATGCCCGTCTCACCAATAGTCGAAGCTATTGGCAGCGACGGTCGAGCCGCAACTGGCTCGGAACTCGACTCGCCATCATCCCGAGTCCTTCATGAATTATCCAGGCTAAGCCGCAAGCCCGGTGAGCGCGGCCACCAGTTGTCGGGCCTCGTGGGTCTTGTTGAAGAACAGATCCGCGCCCGCCTGCGCGAACTGCTCGCGGTAGCCGGCATCGTCATGCTGCGAAAAAACGATCACCTTGGCGCTGGGCGCGTGCTGCCTGACGTGTCGCAAAACTTCGATCCCGTTGCCGACGCGAAGCTTGATATCCAGCAGAACGACATCGGGCGCCTCGGCGGCGATCGCCGCGATGGCGTCTTGCGCTGTGTCGAATTCTCCGGCGACGCGAAACCGCTGAATATCGTCCAGGATCCCGCGCAGACGCTTGCGGACCGCCAGCGAGTCTTCCACCAATATGATGCTGATCACGAGTGCTTACCTGCCGTTGCTGTTTTCTCGTAGCGACAAGGCATTCATCATAACTGCACTGCATACGCTGTTTCTAGAGGGACAGCGCCCTCACTCACGTAGGGGAACCCCTACACGATCAATCGAGCAGATTGTTCTCCTGCAGAATGCGCTTCAGCCCCTCGCGCACCACGACGTGATCGTCCACGACGAGAATCTCCAGCTTATCGGGCAATGCAATCTCCTAGCTCGACTCACCGGGCAGCGGTCGGCAACGGTAGGCGCACTGTAATCCGCGTCCCGGCCCCGGGTGCACTTTCCACCGTAACGCTACCACCGAGCTGCACGGCGCGCTCGCTCAGGCCGAACAGCCCGAACGATCCCCGCTTGTAACGCGCCTGCGGCGCAAATCCGCAGCCGTCATCCGTCACCCTCATCTCGACCTCACGCTCGGTAGCGATCAGCAGGACATCCACTGTCTTCGCCTGCGCATGCCGACTCACGTTGGTCAGACATTCCTGCAGCATGCGGTACAGCGCAGTCTTGATGGCATCCTCGATGTTGTCCAACTCGCCCCTGGGCACGAACGCCACCTCGACGTCGGTACGCGCCGACACGTCCGCTACCAATCCTTTGATCGCTGCGATGATGCCGAGGTCGTCGAGCACCCGCGGCCGCATATCGGCCACGATCCGGCGCATCGATGCGGCGCTGTCTTCGATGGTCTGCTGCATGCGATCGGCCACACCGACGATGACCGGGTCGTCTTTGCTATGCCGGCGCATCCAGTCTGCATCGAGCTGCAACGCAGTCAGGTTCTGTCCCATCTCGTCATGCAGAGCCTGCGCGATGCGCTTGCGCTCGTGCTCGATATCCTGCTGCATGCGAGCGCTCATTTCACGCAGGTGCGTGGCCGAATCGCGTAACTCGTTCTGCAGGCGCTCGGCGACGTTGTAGGGCTCGCGCATCTCGCTGATGAAGATGCCGCGGTAGATGAGCACGTAAGCCACCACCCGGTAGACGTGACTCAGAAAGTTGCTGATGTCATACGGATGAATGTAGAGCGCATTCAAGACCTGGCTGAGCGCCATCACAATCGAAGCGGCGAGCAGATAGGCCGCATTGGACGAGTGCGCAGTGCGCAGCTGCAGATAGAATCCGATCGCCGCGCCCACATGCAACGCGACCAGGACGTACTCGGCCGCAATCTTGAACGCCGTCAGCCCGGTGCCGGGCACGAACGTACTCGGGAGGACTTCGGGGTGGAACAGCACAATCCAATAGCCGCAGGCGACCAGGCCGAGCGTCGCTGCGAGATAGCCATAGCGCGCGCCAGGGGCCGCCAACGGTCTTTTCGGCATCACGGCAATCGCGAGCAGGGCGAGGGCCGCGAGCAGGCGGCTCACCAGAGAAAAATTGATGGATTTTTCCGGGGACGCGGGCGTTACCAGATCGGGCATGCCGGCGTAGGAGAGCGCATGCCCGAAATCCAGGAGCGCGACACCGAGGAAGCCGCACGCCAGCAAGGTAATGCTGCCCGCGCGCTGCGGATCCTGCGTATTCCAGCCGATGGCGAACACCAGCCACGCGACCACCAGCGAGAATACGTGCATCGCGGTGTGCATCGGCACGAAGAGGCGCTGGCTGAACACATAATGCGTCTGGATCAGGCTCGCGCAGAGCATCAGCGCGACCAGCAGCGCGACGAGCGAGCACAAGAGCGGAAACCGCTTGAGCTCTACGAACAGCAGTTTTCCCTCCAGGTCGGGAGATCTTTGCCCGTGCATGATACACGGCGAAGGCGAGAGCGGTTATGCGCGAGCGCGCACAGCCGGCGACTCGCGGGGCTTGTCGAGTCGACGCTGAAGCGCTCGCTTCTTCAGCGCTGTCTCCAGGATATTGAGAGAGCTTCTAGTGGACTGTAACAACCAAAGCAGAGCGGACCCCCTCCCCTTGTGGGAGAGGGTTGGGGTGAGGGGTACTATTGAATCCGCTGTTACAGTCCGCTAGTACCCGGGAGGCGTCACATGCGCCGCTTCGATCGCATGCGCGCCGCGCCGTCGACATCGCCTTCCAGCCAATGCTTGATGCGATTGGCGTCGCCGATGCGCGCGAACTTGCCGGACGAGTCGAGCAGCACGATGATCACCGGCTTCTCGGCGATGGTGGCCTGCATCACCAGGCATCTGCCGGCCTCGTTGATGTAGCCGGTTTTCGACAGGCCGATGCGCCAATCTGCGCTTTGCACCAGACGGTTCGAGTTGTAGAACGCAGCGAGCGTGTGGCGTCGCTTGTCCACGAGCGGCACACTATGCGACCCGCTGGTGGTGAACTCGCGAATCACCGGATACGCATAGGCGGCATCCACCATCAGCGCGAGATCATAGGGGGTTGAGACGTTGCTCGGCGTGAGTCCAGTGGGATCGAGGAAGCGCGTGCTGCGCATCCCGATCGCTCGCGCCTTGTCGTTCATCGACTGCACGAACACCGCCGCGCCGCCCGGGTAGCTGTGCGAAAGCGCAGCCGCAGCCGGATTCTCCGAGGCCATCAATGCCAGCTTCAGCAGCTCGCCGCGGGTGAAGGTCATGCCGGGCCTCAGCCGCGAGCGCCACGTGGTCAGTGCCTCCACATCCGCTGCATCGATGGTGATCGCTTCATCCAGCGGCAGACCCGAGTCGAGCACCACCATCGCGGTCATGAGCTTGGTGATCGAGGCGATTGGCCGCACCGCATCCGCGTTCTTCGCATAGAGCAGTCGGCCTTCCTTCTGATCCACGACCAGAGCCGCCACCGAGGTGAGCCGTGGCCCGCGCAGTGCACGCGGCGGCGCCTGCTCTTTCCCGATCATCAAGCTGCGGCGCGGTGCTTTGCCAGGGCTCGGTGTTATGGTTTCATCATCCAGTCGAACGGGGTCGGGCAACGCCTGCCCCAGTCCCGGCACGTTGGAGATGTATACGGGATCGACCGCCGGCTTCTGCGATTCCGCTTGCGACGCTCCCGCGGGATCATTGAAGGCAGACGCGGCCGCTTGAATTGGCGCAACTAAAGCTGGAGCGTTCCCGCCGCCCGGCGCGCTTGGCTGCGTGGGGGAGTCCGCGAGGGACGCAAGCGGGATAGAGAACCAGATCAACAGACATGAAGACGCGAGCCATCTCACCACCAATTCGGCCTCCCTGAGGTGCAGGTCGTGCAACTCACGCACCGTTCGCATTTTTCCGTACTTCGGCTGCTCGAGCGCTCGGCTTCGATCATTGCGATATTCACCACAATGCGCATTCGCCGTATTATGCATCAAATGGGCGAAGCCCTCGCGCGTTGCCGGCGCAATGCGCGGCTGCGCGCCGAACCGCATCCCACGTTCATCGACCCATGGCATGCGTATGCGACAGGTCTCATTGCTTTTTGTTGCACTTCTCGTGGGTGGCACCGGGCAGGCCGCCGACGTCGATGAACCGGCGCCGGGCTGGTGTGCCGCGGCCGTCGCGCCCGCACAAAATCGCGCCGCCGTTTTCTGCAGCGATGTAGAACCGGCGGCACTCGGCCGGTTGAATGAGCTGCTCGACGGCATGCGGCTCACGTTTGCACAAAAGCGCGTCCAGGCCGAGCCGTGGGCACGCCAATATCGAGACTTGAAACAGCGACTGAATCTGCTGAGCGACAACGAGGCGCCGTTGCCCGTCGTGCAGCGCATGGTTGCAGACGGACGCTTCGAAGAGGCGGGGGCGCTGCTGGAGGATACTCTGAATTCGCGCCGGCTTTCGCGCAGCCAGCGCTCTGAGTATCGCTTCGCTGTGGCCCGAACCTTATCGCTTCAGTTCCGGCAGAGCGATGCCCTCGCCTACTACGAAGAGGCCTTCCGCGAGTCGCCCGACACCTTCGCGTACGCCCTCAGCTATGCTGAGGCGCTGCGACAGGAGCGTCGCGACGAGGAAGCTCGCGCCGCGTACCAGCATGCCCTCGCGATGGCCCGCCGAGGAGCTGCCCGCGAAGGTTCGACATCATCCCCGGCAGAGGCGATGACGCTCACCAGCCTGGCGACGCTGTCTCGCGACGGCGGGCGCGCAAGCGAAGCCGAAGAGCATTATCGCCGGGCGCTTGAGATCTATCACGACCTGCGCGACGAGCGCTACGCCGGGAAGAGCGGCGAAGTTCTGAATCATCTTGGCGTGCTCTACCACATGGCGGAAAACATACGCGCAGCGGAGCTCGCATACCAGGAAGCGCTCGCGATCTACCGCTCGCTGGCGCAGGCCAATGCGGCGGCGTACCTGCCCGATGTGGCGGGCATTCTACATAACTTGACCCTTCTCTATCACGGAGTCGAGCGCAGGCAGGAAGCACAACGGGTTGCCCACGCCGAGCACGACGTGTATCGCGGGCTCGTAAGCGACGGCTACGCCGCCTACATCCCCGAGCTGGCCGATACGTTGAACAGTCTCGGCGTGCTGTACCACACGAGCGGGCGTATGCTCCAAGCCGAAAGCGCGTATCGCGAGTCAGTAGCCTTCTACAGAGGTGTTGCGCAATACGATCCCGCTGGCTATCTGGAAGAGCTGGCTGGGGCGCTCAACAACCTGGGGGTTCTATACCGCGATACGCAGCGCATGGGTGAAGCAAGCCGCACGTTGCGCGAAGCCTCGCAGATTCGCTCTGGTCTGGCCAGCCGCAAGCCGCGCGTCTATACCGCAGACCTGGTGCAGACCCTTGCGAACCTGCAGAAGGTCTATCGCCAGATGGGCTGGACCTACGAGGCGCGAGAGATCGCCGAACGGCTGGAGAAGCTAGGCGTTATACCCTAGCCTGGATAATTCATGAGGGACTCGGGATGATGGCGAGTCGAGTTGCGAGCCAGTTTCGACATGCCCGTCGCTGCCAATAGCCACGACTATTGGCAAGACGGGCATGTCGAAAATAGCCGCAAATCGGCCGCCAGCGCCCGAGTAGCCCTATGCAACACACTGTACCAAGCATACGTTCGCCGATCGGCGTCCTACGCCATCGGACCTCCATAGACGGGGGCGTCTTCATGAATTATCCAGGCTAGGGCGCGGTTGATCATTCCGTCGTTTGCTTCCCGTCCCTGCTCATGCGCCAGCCCGGGTCTCAACCGAGCTCGCGGCGCGCCTTCGAAGGCGGGGAGCCGGTAACACTGGGCCCGGGCCAGACGTTCTACGAATCACCCACCGACATTCACGCGGTCGCGAGGAACGCGAGTGACACCAAACCGGCAAAATTCCTGGTCTTCTTCGTGAAGGACAAAGGCGCGCCACCGGTACTGCCGGTGCAGTAGCACGGATATTTCAGGCGGGCTCGGGTCGGGCCGCGAGATGTTACCGCTTGAGGTGGTTTGCGGGAGGAACCGGCCAGTCGACATACGCTTGCTCTGTGCGGATACTATAGCGTTTGAGGCGGAGGCGGCCACGGATTTGTTCCAGCAGGGTGCTTTTTTGCGAAGGTCGCGAAATGAGGGGTCATGTAGTCTTGCAGATATCTGTATATTTATACACCTTCCAGGTGGAATTGCAATCACCTCCCAGGCGCCTTCTTCCCCACCTCCCAGGCGTGGGCTACCCCACCTCGGAGGTGCTGACTTCTAGTTATGCCGCTCACGGGCCGGTGTGCTGCTAATGCTGTGGTAGCATGGTTCCACTATGCTTGAATTCCTACGATTCGGCGGATCTAGCGAACGACGGATCACGCTGCAAACTCGGCTCGCATCGGTGATTCCAAACTCCCAGGCGCCGGAACCGGATTCACAATCGATCGCTGTGTTCGAACGGTTGCTATCTAAGCACCCTGGCTGGAGTCTTCGCAAACCACCCTGTGGGATGTACAACTGCGCGGGTCACGTTTGGGCGAGCCGTCGGACCGCGATCTACGAACAGGAGTGGTACGAGAAGATCCTTCAGGACGACGGCTACCGTCGTCTTCGAGTTAACGAGGAGCCCTCTCATACTGATCTCGCCATCTATCTAACGACCGACACCCGAAACATCCTGCACGTCGGAATCGTGACTGAACTACGCCAACTTGCTCAGCTCGGTACAAGTACGTCTGCTCAGAGAGTCGCTTGGGTCTTGAGCAAGTGGAACGACGCAAGTGGGGAAGTGCTCCATCATTTCAACGATGTTCCTTACGAGAAGGACGTTTGGGAGGTACGCTTTTGGACAGATCGCCCTTAGACATTCTCAGCGCACTTGGCAATGATGACATCCTAGAATTGGGGATGGTCGTATCCACGCCTGAAGGGCTAGCGGTTCTATTGAAGCGACGCCCCGAGGTCTTGGATCTTCGCCGTGCTCTCGACCGAGGCTCAATTACATTGGGGCAGTTGAGGCACTTTGTCGCCACTATTGTCCGGCGGTTCGAACCCGGAAAGAGGTTTGTCGGCGATGTTACGCTTTGCGCGCTCGCTGTCGCGCTAGAGAGCCATGCGACTCGATTCGCCGAAGACTACCTCCGCGAACTTAGCCGTCTCGAGCTCGGAGAGCTGCCAATGAGTCCCAGGGTGGCGAGAGTCGCTTTGCGGTCTCGCGCTCGGCTCTTGAGTGGTACAACCGTTAGCAAATTTAGGTTGTCGGAGATCAAACCTCCCGCTGATGTCCGGGCAAAGGAAAGTACAATCCATCGCGTCACGAGCATGCAGTTCCACTTTTCTCACAAGCTGGCCGCCTAATGCCACGTCTCGAGTTCTTCGTCGTAGCCGAATCCGCGGCGATAGATCAGGTCACGAACCAAGCTAGCGTATTCAATATCCTTGAGGAGGTCAGAGCGGAAGATTTCCCATTTCTGATCCCCTACTGCGTGGCCATGTCACTGTGGCGGTCTGAGCCAGGAGATGCCGATCGCGATTGGCAAGTGATACTGCGCATAGCGCCTCCGGGAGGCGACCCGCAGGATTTCTCCACGAATTTCCGATTCGCTCCCACCGGCCTTCGGCATCGTGTCGCACAACGGCTGGTCGGACTACTGGTCCAGCGCGAGGGGGATCTGAGATTCGAACTACTACTTAACGGCCAACACATAGCCGAGCATATCGTTACGGTCCTCCGTGCGGAGGCAGTCGATATACCTGCGGAGCAATCTCGAAGCGAAGGCGCGGCATAACACTTATGAGGCCCCCGCGTGTCAAGGGACAAACGAAGTTCGTGCGGAAGACGAAGTCTTCCGCTAATCAATGCACAGTAAACCAGCAGCGCTTGGTGTGACCGACTTGATTTCGAGGTCGGGTTTGCAGGAACGCGTGTCCTGCACCAAACACTTATCGAGGGTCAGGCTCCACGAAATTGAAGCGACCATGGAGCTGCAGGAGTGTAACCTCCTGCACCCTAGAAACGATTACGTTCCCTCGTGCCGGCTCATTCAAGAGTCGGGTTTGCGGCCTCGGTGGGCCGCGCCAGTTAGCTGCGAGCTCGGGTGAGGGGCAGCACACGTTCAAACGCTGTTGAACCTTTACCGTGTTATGTGGACGGAGCGCGGCGGCGCGCCAATCAAGCCTTCGGGTTGCCGGGACACTGACCAGTGCCGTCGTAGGTGCTCGCAGGCACACCGAGCGATCGTCTGAGCGGCTATCATTGCGGGTTCGTCCCGGTTGGCTCCAGTTAGACCTCGAGCTGCACCGCCGCCTCCGATTCAATCCTGATAGAACTTGTGGGCGTCGAAGACTTTTCCTCTGCTGAGCATGTAGTAGGCCGCGCGTGCGAGCTTAGCGGCCAGCACCGAGAGCGCCTTGCCCTTGCCGTGTTTCTTCTTGAGCTGCTCGTGCAAAGCCTGTGCTCTGGGATTGGCACGCAGGAACGTGGTGGCCAGCTCCGAGAAGGCCCACTTCAGATGCGCGTTGCCGATCTTTCTGCCCGAGTGCCCCTGGATCTTGCCGGCTGATTCGCGTGCCGGCTTCACCAGCCGGCAATAGGACAAGAACTCCTGCACCCGGGGGAAGCGCGTGATGTCATGCACCTCGTAGAGGATGATCAGCGGAATGATCAGATCAGCCCCGTGGATCGAGCGCAGCAGCGCCAGGCCTTTGCCATCGTGCCCCTTGGCGCAGGCGCGGATATGGCGCTCGAGCTTGGGTAAGAGCTCGTCGTAGTGCTCGATCACGGACAGATCCAGCGCCACGCTGTTGCGCACCTGGATATCGGGGAAGTGCTCGAGCACCCCCACCCGCTCGTGCTTTTTGCGGATACGGCCCTCGAAGGGCGGCAGGTTGTATTGACTGGCGGTATTCTGAATGTGGGCGATCAGCTCGGAGCGCTTGCGCATCAGGTGATTGCGCCGGCGCATCAGATCGCGCGTGGCACGCATCTCCGGGGGATAGACATAGGCCTGCGGGATCATCCCGCCGCGCAGCAGCGCGGCAATCTTGTGCGCGTCGATGCGATCGTTCTTGGCCTTGCCGCCGTGGATCGCGCGCATGTACAGCGCGTGCCCGAGCACGAAGGCGATATTCTCACGCGCGCAAAGATCGGCCAGCCAGTACCAGGTGAACATGCACTCGACCGCCACCACCAGATCGTCGCGGAAGGCCTTCAGCGCCGACAGAAACGCTTTGGGGCTGCACTCGATGTTGCGCGACAGGAGCACGCCACCGGTGACATCCAGGACGCACAGGTACATCTGACGTGCGTGCAGATCGATGCCGCAGTAATGCTTGTGTTGCTGGGTATAGAATCGCATTTGAGGCCTCCTTTCTGGACCGTGTCGATGACTGCTGACACCCTTGGATGGTACGTCCACCGTATCAAGCCCGCCGGAAACGGGGGCCTCGCATCAGTATCACGGCGATGCAAGGGACGCGCCGAACAGCGTCATCTAGCTTTGCTAGCGACGTGCCGGCGCGCCCCT
>JBGQKF010000124.1:0-10108 GCA_041499435.1 Gammaproteobacteria bacterium | reverse complement strand
GGATGACGCCCAGCCCTTTCTTGCGCGGAATGTCGTCTCCGCCGGCGACGTCGATCACGAACAGCCAATAGTCGACGAGGTCCAGCGAGAACGTCGACGCGAGATTGTCGCCGCCGCTCTCGATCAGAATCAGCTCGGTGTCAGGAAAGCAGGCCTCGAGCTGTTCTGCGGCGAGCATGTTCAACGTAGGATCTTCGCGGATTGCGGTGTGCGGGCATGCGCCGGTTTCGACTGCACGCACGCGCTCCGGGTCGATGAGACCGCTGCGTCGCACGCGCTCTGCGTCCTCCTTGGTCACCAGATCGTTGGTGATCACCGAGAGCGAGATCCCGCGTACGCTGAAGGAGGCGATGAGCCGCTCCAGCAGGGCCGTCTTCCCCGCGCCGACCGGCCCGCCGATACCGACGCGAGCGGCGCCAGTGTTGACGGCGCGAAAGGCGGAAGTGGTGTTCTGTGTGGTAGGTTCCATGAATTAGCCGCTATGCGAGCAAGTGAAGGGTGAAGAGTGAAGGGTGATCCCCCTCACCCTGCCCTCTCCCCCAGTGATGGGGGAGAGGCTCTTCACTCTTCACTCTTCACTCTTCACTCTTCACTCAACGCAGCATATACCTCTGCCCCAGCGGCACCACGCGCGCCGGCTCGCACGTGATGATTGCTCCGTCGATCATCACATCGAAGGTCTGTGGATTCACGGTGATGTTCGGGCACGCGGCGTTGTGCAGCATGTCCCGCTTGGTCAACTTGCGCGTCCCGCGAGCCGGCATGCACACCTTGGTGAGGCCGAGCTTGCGCTGCACATTGGCATCGAGCGCCGCCTGCGCAACGAAGTTCATCGACAGGTGCTGCGGGGCATCGCCGAACGCCCCCCACTGCGGCCGCAGCGCCAACGGCTCGCAAGTCATCAGGCTCGCGGCGCTGTCGCCCATCGCGGACCACACGATAAAGCCGCCCTTGATGATCAGCTCCGGCTTGATGCCGAAGAACCCAGGCCGCCACAGCACGACGTCGGCGAGCTTGCCCGACTCGAGCGATCCTACGTATGCATCGATACCGAAGGTGCGCGCGGCATTGAGCGTGTACTTCGCGATATAGCGCTTGATCCGCTCGTTGTCGCCGATGCGCGATTTTTCCTCCAGCAGCCGGCCGCGCTGATCTTTCATCTTCGAGGCGAGCTGCCAGGTGCGGCAAATCACCTCGTTGATGCGCCCCATCCCCTGACTGTCGGAGCCGAGCATGGAGATCGCTCCCAGATCGTGCAGGACATCCTCAGCCGCGATCGTCTGCGCACGAATGCGCGATTCGGCGAAGGCGACGTCCTCGGGCACGGCCGGGTTGAGGTGATGGCACACCATGATCATGTCCAAGTGCTCGTCGAACGTGTTCACGGTGTACGGATTGGTCGGATTGGTCGACGAGGGCAGGCAATGCATTTGCCCGGCAACGGCGATGATGTCGGGCGCGTGACCGCCGCCGGCCCCTTCGGTGTGATACATGTGGATGGTGCGGCCTTTGATCGCTTCCAGCGTGTGCTCGAGAAAGCCCGATTCGTTCAGCGTGTCGGTGTGCAGCTGTACCTGGAAGTCCATCTCGTCGGCGACACGCAAGCACGTGTCGATCACGGCTGGAGTCGCACCCCAGTCTTCGTGAATCTTCAGTCCCAGGCAGCCGCCGCGCAACTGATCGTAGAGCGAACGCGCCTTCGAAGAGTTGCCTCGCCCGAGAAAGCCGAAGTTCATCGGCCATTGGGCTGAGGCCTGCAGCATCTTGCCCACGTTCCACGCACCCGAGCAGTCGATGCCAACCGTGATCGGACCGAGCGAACCGCCGATCATCGTGGTGATCCCCGAAGCGATCGCATGCTCCACCAGCTGTGCGCTGTCGAAATGCACGTGGACATCGATACCGCCGGGCGTGGCGATCAGCCCCTCAGCATCACGCACCGTGGTGGAAGCGGCGCAGATGAGCTTGGGGTGCACGCTGTCCATGGTCGCTGGATTGCCTGCCTTGCCAACCGCGGTGATATATCCGCTCTTGATGCCGATGTCGCCCTTTACCACACCGAGCACGGGATCGATGATTACAGCGTTGCTGATCAGCATGTCGAGCGCGCCCTGCGAGCTGTCCAGCCCGGGCATGAGGCCGAGCCCGTCGCGCAGCGTCTTGCCCCCGCCATGCAGACATTCGTCGCCCGGCACCGCGTAGTCATGCTCGATCTCGGCGATCAGAGAGGTGTCCGCCAGGCGCACGCCATCACCGGCAGTGGGGCCGTAGAGCTCGGCGTAGTGTCGTCTTGAGATAGTGGCCATAGGAATCTGCTAGTGATGAAGTGACGGGTGAAGTGACAAGGGACCCGGGGGTAGAGTGAAAAGGTGAAGAGGTGAAGAGGTGAAGAGGTGGCGGCATCGGATCACCCCACCGCTCTCACCGGTTCACCTTTTCACTTCTTCACCTTTTCACCTTCTTGGCCTTTTCACTTCTTCACTTACGCCCTCCGATACCCCCGCTCCCGCGCTTTCGCCAGCGCGTCGGCGGCCCGGGTCGCGCCACGGGTGGGTCCGTTGGTGAGTCCGTTCAACCCGTAAATCTCGGCGCTGCCGCCGAAGGCGACCAGAGCCACGTCCTTCGCCTCGCCTGGCTCGAAACGCACCGCGGTTCCGGCGGGGATATCCAGATGCATGCCGAACGCTCTCTCGCGCTCGAACTCGAGCGCTTTGTTCACTTCGAAGAAATGGAAATGGCTGCCGACCTGGATCGGGCGATCGCCGGTGTTGACCGCACGCACCGTTGCTTTCGCGCGCCCGGCATTGAGCTCGATGTCCCCCTCTGCGGAGATGATCTCGCCTGGCGTAACGCCCGGAGTCTCAACCGGCCTGGCACCCGGACGAATCGGCTCATGCACGGTGACGAGCTTCGTACCATCCGCAAACATCGCCTCTACCTGCAGCATGGGCATCAACATCGCCACACCCGGCATGACGTCGTCGGTGGTCAGAATAGTGGAGCCGAACGCAATCAGATCGGCGACCGATTGGCCCGCGCGCGCACCTTCCAGGATCTCGTCGGCGATGTACGCGGTGGCCTCCGGATGATTGAGCAGAAGACCCTTCGCGCGCCGCTTGCGGGCGAGCTCCGCGGCGGTGAAGATGGTGAGACGCTCGAACTCGGTAGGGGTCAGCAACATGGGCGATGCCTCAGCAAATTCGATCAGTTGACGAACAGGCGTGCGGCCTGCGTCTCATGGCGCATGGCCGCGATGTCGAGCTCCGGGGTGAACGAGTAGCAGGCATCCAACGCCGGCACAGGCTGCGACAGCAGCTCGGCGATGCGCTCTTGCGCCGCCGACAACGCGCGTTGCGATTGAATATGTCCAATCGCGCCCAGACGCACTGCCGCTCCGAGCAGTGAGACACAGAACGCGTGAGCGGAAATCGCCTGCGCTTGGATCCGCTTCAACCCGAGCGCGCGCCACACACACCCTTGCACCACAGGCAGATGCCCGAGCGCCAGCCCGGCGCGAATGGCTGACTGGTAATCCGCTGCACCGCGCGTGCCTAAGCGTTGATGCACATCGAGCAGCGATGCGCCGGCCCGGCGCGAACCCTCACGCAGCTCAGAGGGGAGCAGCATCGCCTCCACTTCGGCATCGATCTGCGCCAGCATGCGCATATCGCCATCGGCGTCGAACGCGCACACCAGCACGCCGCGATCGAGTGTTGACCAGCGTTGTTCGAGCTGCGCCAGCAGCACGGCATTCAGCTGAGCGCGCAGGTTCGCGCACCCGTCGGCAACCAGCGCTTCGACGCCCCATGAAAATGCCGCGGCACCGGAGGGAAAGAAGCTGTCGGCCTGCTGCAAAGCTTTGAGCAGGCCATGCGCATCAGCGCTCATCGATGCATTCCGCGCGGCCGTCGCGAAAAAATGCCGCGAGGCGATCGAGATAGAACAGCGTCCCGGACTGGACGGCGACGCGCAGGTGTTCGTTGGCGAACTCGACCTTCCAGTGCATGTTGCCGGCGAAGTAGCCGAGCTCCAGCGCCGAGGCGATATCGCGCGGCTTCAAAGTCAGCCACGCCGCAGCGCTCATGCGCACGACGATTGCGCGAGCACTCTCTAACAAGAGTACGGCTCCGTCGCGCAGATGCTGATCGCGCGGCAGAGCGATGGCGCAGTCGGTGCCGCGATCGGTCTTCGCGCGCAGCCGATGTCGTTGCGTGTCCTCTGCGCTGAGCGAGAGGTACTCGATACCGTCCTCGTGCTCCACGCGATGCAGCGCACGTGAGATATGCGGCTCGCTCGCCAGCCCGACCACGCGCTCGAGCAACAGAGGTGGGTTCATCGCAATCTGCGCTTTTCGAGGCTGGTGGATGCACGAGCCGAGACCGACTCGCGCATCCACCAGCAGCCTTTAGGCGTGTGACAAGTCCTTGGTGTTCGGGATGCCAGGGATCGGACATTCCTCGGTGCCTACCGTGGTACGGGTGAGCGCCTCCACCATAGTCTTGGTGCCCTCGGGATCGGTGATCCACTTGGTGTAGAAGTCGTAGGGGCAGTTCGCCACCCCGGTCGCGCCTTCACGCGAGTTGATCTTGCCGGTGTACCCGCGATGCAGGAGCTTGAACAGATGGTTTTCCGACTGCATGTTCTTGCGCGCATCGCGGATCAGACCCTTCGATAGCGCGCCGTACTGGATGCCGTAGTCCTCTTCCCCGCACTCGCCCAGCGTACGCCCGTCGAAGCCGATGATCGCCGAGTGGCCGAAGTACGAATACACCCCGTCGAACCCGGCCGCATTGGCGACCGCTACGTAGACATTGTTCGCCCAGGCCATCGCCTTGGCCATAATCACCTGCTGATCCTTCGCTGGATACATATAGCCCTGGCAGCGCACGATCAGCTCTGCGCCTTTCATCGCGCAGTCGCGCCAGATTTCCGGATAGTTGCCGTCATCGCAGATAATCAGGCTCACCTTCAATCCCTTGGGGCCATCCGACACGTAAGTGCAATTGCCCGGATACCAGCCCTCGATCGGCACCCACGGCATGATCTTGCGGTACTTCTGCACGATCTCGCCTTTGTTGTTCATCAGGATGAGCGTGTTATACGGCGCCTTCTTCGGATGTTCCTCGTGACGCTCGCCGGTGAGTGAGAACACGCCCCACACGTTGGCCTTGCGACAGGCGGCCCCGAAGATCTCGGTCTCCTCTCCGGGAACCGAGGAAGCGGTCTCGTACATCTCCTTGGAGTCGTACATGATCCCGTGCGTGCTGTACTCGGGGAAGATGACCAGATCCATGCCGGGCAGCCCGACTTTCATCCCCACCAGCATCTCGCCGATCTTGCGCGCGTTGTCGAGGACTTCCTTCTTGGTATGCAGACGCGGCATCTTGTAGTTGACTACCGCGACCCCGACCGTGTCGTTACTGCTCGAGATATCTCCATGTAGCATGTTGAAGCCTCCTTGGTTGTACTACTCACACCGTCAAATACGCATGCACTCGCGCGGTATCGATATCCGCCTTGCGGCTCTCGTAGGCGATCTCGCCGCGTTCCAGAATCAGAAATCGATCCGCCACTTCCATCGCAAAGCTCAGCACCTGCTCGGACACTAGCATGGAAAAGTGCAGCTGCGCCTTGAGTCGATTGAGCGCACGCGCGATGTCTTTGATGATCGAGGGCTGGATGCCTTCAGTGGGCTCATCGAGCAGCAGCACCTTCGGGTTGGCGACCAGTGCACGTGCGATCGCGAGCTGCTGCTGTTGCCCGCCGGAGAGATTGCCGCCGCGCCGCTTGCGCATCTCGAGCAGCACGGGGAAGGTCTCGTAGACATAGTCCGGGACGCGCTCGTCGGGCGCGTTCTCCATGCCGGCGACGATGTTCTCCTCGACTGTCAGGTAGGGAAAGATCATGCGTCCCTGCGGGACGTAGGCAAGCCCGCTCGCGACCCGCTCGTAGCTGCGCTTGCGGCTCAGGTCCTGGCCGCCGAGTGCAATGCTGCCGCTGCGCGCGGGCAAGATGCCGATCAGCGCCTTGAACAGCGTGGTCTTGCCCATGCCATTGCGCCCCATCACCGCGACGGTTTCCTCGGGCCCAAGCCCGAGGCTCACGTTGCGCACCGCCTGGCTGTCGCCGTAGTAGACGCTGAGACCTTCGACTTTGAGCATAAAATTATCCAGGCTAGTGTCCCAGGTAGACCTCGATCACACGCTCGTCGTTCTGCACCACATCCATGGTTCCTTCGGCAATCAGCTTGCCCTGGTGCAGCACACTGACCCGGTGCGCAATCAGTCGTACGAATGCCATGTCGTGCTCAATGACGACGATGGTACGGCCGTCCGAGATGCGCTTCAGCAGCTCGGCCGTGAGCTCACGCTCGCGCGCGCTCATCCCGGCCACCGGCTCGTCGAGCAGGAGCAACGTGGGCTCCTGCATCAGCAGCATACCAATCTCCAGCCACTGTTTCTGTCCGTGCGAGAGCAACCCGGCTTTGGTGTGCAGCTCATCTTGAAGCGAGATCTCCTCGGCGATAAGCCCGATGCGATCGAGCATGGCCGGTGTCTGTCTGAAAAACAGGCATCCCCTCACGCTACGCGGCTTGGGATACGAGATCTCGAGATTCTCGAAGACCGTCAGATCCTCGTAGGTCGACGGCGTCTGAAACTTGCGCCCCACACCGATGCGCGTGATCTGGTACTCCATCATTCCGGTGAGTTGGTGATTGCCAAACCGGATCCTGCCCGCGCTCGGCTTGGTCTTGCCGCAGATCATGTCGAGCAGTGTGGTCTTGCCTGCGCCGTTGGGGCCAATCACGCAGCGCAGCTCGTTCTCTTCGAGGTAGAAGTTGAGCCCGTCCACCGCCTTGAAGCCGTCGAACGAGACGGTCAGGTCTTCCACTGCGAGAATGACGTCGCTCACGCTGACACCTTCTTGGCACGCCAGCGCTTGATGCGCGCCGGAAGTCCGGCCAGGCCCTCGGGGAGGAACATCACCACAAAGATGAACAGCGCGCCGATGAAATACAGCCAGTACTGCACGAAGCTCTCAGAGAAATAGGTCTTGGCGGCGCCGACCAGAATCGCGCCGTACACCGCGCCGAGCGGCGACAGCCTGCCACCGACCGCGGCATAGATCACCATCTCGATCGAGGGCACGATGCCCACCAGCGAGGGCGAAGCCAGCCCTACCTGCAGCGTGAACAGCGCGCCGCCGATTGCGCTCAGTACTGCGGCTACGGAGAAGATGAAAGCCTTGAACAGCGCCGTATCGTAACCGGAGAAGCGCACACGATCTTCGCGGTCGCGGATCGCTACCAGCACTTTGCCCAGCCGGCTTTTCACGATGAAGCCGCTGATCACCACAGCGATCAGCAGCAGCACCACCGTCAACAAATACAGCTTGGTGCGAATACCTTCGGCTTCGAGGCTGAAGCCGAGCACCGTCTTGAAGTCGGTGATGCCGTTCACCCCGCCGGTCACGCCTTGCTGGCCGATGATCACGATGGCCATGATCGCCGACAGCGCGAGCGTGATGATGGAAAAGTAGACGCCACCCACCCGCTTGCGGAAGTTGGCATACGCGAGCACGAACGCCAGCACCGCCGGAATCACGATGATGGCAGCGAGGGTGAAGGCGAACGAATGAAACGGCTCCCACCACCAGGGCAGCTTCTCGACGCTGTTCCACACCATGAAGTCTGGAAGGTTGGAACCGAAAAAGGACGACAGTGCCTGCGCTGAGCTGCCGCTCTCGGTCGACTCCAGCTTGAGGAACATCGCCAGCATGTAGCTGCCCAGACCGAAGAAGATGCCCTGCCCCAGGCTCAAGATGCCGCCGTAGCCCCAGATCAGCACGATGCCCACCGCCGGAAAGGCGAAGCAGAGATACTTGGCCAGCAGGTTCAGCCGGAACTCGGACAGCGCTAGCGGGAAGGCGATCAGCAGCAGCACCGCGATGATCGGCAGGCCGAGCCGGCTGATGCGCGAGGCAAGCGGCCGCACGGCAGCGGGCGCCTTGTCCTTCGGCGTGACCTCTGCGGTGATGACTCCGTTACCCATTTTCTCTTAGCGCCTGACTTTGGAAGCGAACAATCCGTTCGGCCGAAAGTACAAGGCTACGATGACCAGCAGCAGGATCGACGCCTTGGCCATCGAGCCGGTCATGAGGAATTCGAATGTCGACTGCAGCTCGCCGATGATGAAAGCGGACAAGAAGGTGCCGAGCAGATTCTCGACGCCGCCGAAGACGACGACGATGAACGTATCGACCACATACTGCTGACCGGTCACCGGGCCGGTCGAGGCAAGCATGGTGAATGAGCTGCCGGCGATGCCGGCGAGGCCGCAGCCGAGTGCAAAAGTCAGCGCATCGACGCGCTCGGTGTTGATACCTGCGGCCCCGCTCATGACACGATTCTGTGTGACGGCGCGGATGCGCAATCCCCATCGGGTCTTGAACAGCAGCAGATACACCAGGAACGAGACCACCAATGCCAGGCCGACGATGAAGATGCGGCTCAAGGGAAACAGCGCGCCGGGCAGCGCGCTGGGAGCCCATGCGCCCTGCAGCCAGCTCACGGTGGGCACGCCCACTTCCTTGGGGCCGAAGATGTGCCGGAACGCCTGCTGCAGGATCAGGCTCAAGCCCCACGTCGCGAGCATCGTGTCGAGCGGCCGCTTGTACAAGAAGCGGATCAGCCCACGTTCGAGTGCGAAGCCGAACGCGAACGTGATTGCGAATGCGAACACGACGCCGAATAGAAAGTACAAGTCCATGAGGCCGGGCATCGTGCTTTCGAACAGGCGCGCGGTGGCGTAGGTCGTGTAAGCGCCCATCGCCATCAGCTCGCCATGCGCCATGTTGATGACGCCCATCAGTCCGAAGACGATCGCCAGACCAATCGCCATCAGCACCAGGATGGTGAAGAGCGACAGGCCGTTGAACGCCTGCATGGCGAAGATAGCGGGTGTCATGAGTGCCGTGATTCGTGACTGGTAAATCGTGATTAGTGATTAGTGACTAGACTGCGCGTTCGTCGTGGTGTCCATGTGGTGTTAATCGCCCCCTCCCCAACCCTCCCCCGCTTCGCAAGGGAGGGAGCAACGGCAACGGGTCGCATTCACCTCTTCACCTCTTCACCTCTTTTTTACGTGTTCATCCGCATCGCGCCGGCCGCGACTCGCGCCGCGACCGGTCGCGCTTACCCAGTCAACGCCTAGAACTTCGGGAACGGATTGGGCTCGATCAGCGGCGACTCATAGATCATATCGATCTGACCGTCCTTGCGGAACGTCCCTATGCGAGCGTGCTTCCACAGATGATGGTTGCTCTTGTGGAATTTGACCTTGCCCTCCGGCGCATCGAGCGGGAGCTCCGAGGAAGCCTCCACCACTTTCGGCACGTCGAGGCTCTTGGCTTTTTCCACGGCGAGCTTCCAGAGCAGCACCGAGATGTAGCCGCATTCCATCGTGTCACCCAGCACGCGATTGGCACCGTATTTGGCCTTGAACGCCTTCACGAACTTGTCGTTGGTCGGATTCTTCAAGCTCTGGAAGTAGCCCATGCAGGAGAGGAACCCTTCGAGGTTTTCCGGACCGATACCGGAGGCTTCCTCTTCCGAGACCGCCATCGCGCACAGCGGTTGATTCTTGCCGTTGATACCGGCTGCCTGGAGCTGCTTGTAGAACGCGACGTTGCTCCCCCCAACCACTGTGCTCCAGATGACATCCGGCTTCGCCGCCTTGATCTTGTTGATCTCGGATGCGAACTCGATCGAGCCCAAGGGATAGTAGCTTTCTCCCACCACCTTGCCGCCGATCTTCTTGATGTGCAGATTGGCGATCTTGTTCATCGTGCGCGGCCAGATGTAGTCCGACCCGATGAGATAGAAGCTCTTTCCCCGATTTTGATACAGCCAGTCGATGGACGCGATAGCCGACTGCGTGCCTTCCTGCGCGGTGTACATGATGTTGGGCGACATCTCCAACCCTTCGTAGTACGTCGGGTAGTAGAGCAGCCCCTTGTAGCGCTCCATCACCGGCAACACCGCTTTGCGCGAAGCCGAGGTGTAGCAGCCGAAGATCGCGGCCACCTTGTCGTTCTCCAGCAGCTTGCG
>JBGQKF010000123.1:0-10177 GCA_041499435.1 Gammaproteobacteria bacterium | reverse complement strand
TGTCCGAACGCGCAGGCAATGCGCAGGACTTGACCAGCAACAGCCGCGCCGCATCCATCTTTCCGGCCACCCAGGCCGCCAGACTGTCGGAAGTAATGTCCCACGATGCGGCGATGTCGGGGGCGGCAAGCACCATCGGTGCCGGCAACCAAACCGGTGTTTTCCCATCGCGCCATGCCGCATCGAACTGCAGCCCGTTCTCGGCCAGCACGAAACCCGGTGCACAATCGGCGAGGGCGACCGCCATGATGTGCATCGCAAGCAATGCCATGTGATGCGCGGCGCGCTCGCTCAAACCGTCGCGCGATTGTGCCGCTCGAACACTGTCCGCAAACTCACCTCCGCCGGGCACGATCAGCAGCTTGCTCACTTTGCGTGCAGCCAGTGCACGCATCATCCGCGCTGCGGCGTCGCTGCGCGCAAGACTGCCACCGATCTTGAGCACCGTAATCGAGCTCACGCGCATGCATGGCGCGCCAGGCGCGCCACGGCGAATGCCGGGCCGCACACGTCTACGGCTCCCGCGTGCTCCTGCGGAACACCCGCGAGCGCGGCAAAGTCGCGATACTCGCGCTGGAGCCTGCTGGCAACCTGGGCCGCGATGAACCTGCCGACGCCGAGCCCAACCACCGGTGCGCTGTCGCTCAACAGTCCGCGCGAGAGCTGGCGATCGGATGCCCGCCGGACCTGCTGCTGTTGTGCGTCGGCGAGCCAGCTCGCCAGGCGCTGCCACTCGCGCACCGGCGCCTGCGCAAGATCGCAGCCCACCATGCGCGCCAGCCGCTGCATGCTCTCCTCTTTCGAGCGCCCGCGTCCATCAGCGGTTCGCGCCTGGTCGAACGCGGCATCGAGCTGACACGTGATGCGATAGAGATCCGCGGCGGTCGCGAAGTGCTCGGCCGCCATGCCAACCCAGTGCCCGGCGAACGGCACGCGCTGCGCGATGGCCATCAGCGGCGTGCGGACCACACCGGTGTACACCAGCTCTTCGCAGGCGAGCCGGCTGCAATCGTCGCTGCCCAGCGCCTGCACGCGTGCGTCGCCGATCACGGCGATATCGGTCGTGGTGCTGCCCACGTCGATCAGCAGCGCCTCCGGGACGAGCTGTGCGGCAAGCTGCGCGCTCGCCAGCCAGTTGGCCGAAGCGATGTGCTGCCAGCGCTGGCCGATGGCGGCGGGGCCTACGAACCCATCACCCGCGAACAGCATGAGGTCATGCGCACCGGACATGCGCATGAACGTCTGCGCGATGGTCGCAACGCCTGACGCGCGATCCGCGAATACATCGGCGAGCTCGCCGGTCATGGTCACGGCATGCACCGCATTGCGCGCGTGCTCGCTCAGCATCTGCGCAAGCACCGCCTCGAGGCGTTCCACACCCATCCATAACTCGCAAGGCGCTTGCGCCACGCGGCTCAGGCGGCCTTCTCGATCCAGCACCGCGAGCTTGATGTGCGCACCGCCGAGATCCCAGCCGTAAATCATGCCCGGTCCCAGGTCAAAGGCTCTGCCTCAGGTCAACGTCGACCGTCCGCGCTGTGGGCACAGGCGCCCGTACCCGCTGCTGCTCCCCCAGCAGATCGAGCACGAGGTGCGCGGGGTTGACGCCGATGGCGGCATGCAGGCCGGCATACGAAGTCGTCAGCCGCGGGTTGACTTCCACCACGATCGGCCCGCTCGGCGCGAGCAGCACATCGATGCCGACATAGCCCCATAAACCCGGGATCGCAGCCAGTGTCTGCTCTGCGAGCCGCGCCAGCTTGCCATCGGCATCGGCAACCGCGTTCACCACGCATCCGCCGAACTCAAATACGTCGTCGCGCAGCTCGATGTGCTGCCGATTCACGCTCAGCAGCTCACCACGCCCGGTCCCCGCCAGAACAGACAGGCTCATCGCTTCACCCGTTACATAGGGCTGCACCACGAAGCGCTGAGGATCCGCTTGCGTTGCGATCCAACCTCGAGCAGCCGTCACACTCGGGAATCTGCGCGTGTCCCCGCAGCCACAGCCGTCATCGGGCTTCACCACACAAGGGCCCGCGATGCGCGCGTCACCAGGCCGCCAGGTTGGGATGACCACAACACCCGCCTCGCCCAGTGCGCGGGCAGTAGCGAGCTTGCTGCCGGCGATCGCCACCGCAGGCGGGCGGCTTCCCAACAGAACTTTCCCGCTGGCAACCACACGAGCCGACAACTGCTCCAGCACACCGCCCGTCTCCGGAGCGATCAACCAGGTGGCCTCAGTGTTACGCATCAGCGCGCTAAAGCCAGCCTCCCAGGTAGGGCGATCGCAGACAACGCGCTGCTGCCAATCGCCGGCTGCCGGTCCGACGCGCTCATCGCGCATGCCGACCACTTCGGTGTTCGCGATCGCCTGCAGATCCGACACCAGTGCACGCAACATCAGGCTCGCCTCAGGCAGCAGCGCCCACGGCAGCGCTTCGCTGTCACAGCCTCCACCCGTGATATGCTCGTAGACGAATATTCTCACGGGCCACGCGCGTGCTGATCGTTCCAGTTATCGATTTGATGGGCGGGCGCGTGGTGCATGCCCGCCGTGGGGATCGCTCGAATTATCGCCCGCTGCAATCGGTGCTGACGCCCTCGAGCGATCCATTCGAAGTCGTGCGCGCGCTGCTCGAGCTCGCGCCGTTCCCTGCGATTTATGCCGCCGACCTCGACGCGATTCTGAACCGTGGAAACCACGCAGCCATCGTCCGGGAGATTGCACAGCGCTTTGCTCCTCTCAGCGTCTGGCTGGACGCTGGCTTCTCCAGCCAGAGCGATCTCGAGCCATGGCGCCGTGCGCAAGGCATTGTGCCGGTGATCGGCTCCGAGAGCCTTGCGACAGCCGCCCACCTCACCGCTCTGCTCACGATCGCACCCGATGCCGTGCTCTCGCTCGACACACGAGACGAAGTGCCACTCGGGCCAGCGGCCCTGTTCACGCAGCCGCAATCGTGGCCGCGGCGCGTGATCGTGATGACGCTCGATCGCGTGGGCGCCGGGTCCGGCCCTGCATTCGGGCGCCTGCGGACCACTGCGGCGCTGGCGCCCGACCGCCAGCTCGTCGCGGCGGGTGGCGTTCGTAACGCCGAGGATCTGGAAGCGCTCGAAGCCTTGGGCGTGCAAGCCGTGCTGATTGCGAGCGCGATCCACGACGGCACACTCGACCGCGCGTCCCTGCGGCGCTTCGCCGAGCCGTGATGCGAACGCCCGCCGCAGAGGTATCGCAGCGGGCGCTCCTGCGCTCCGGCGCTGACCGGCGCCTTACTTCGGCGAAAACGGATGCTTCACGGAACTGCGCTTGGCCAGCACGTCGGCCGCCTGCGGATCTCCGCGCACCGCACGCTCGATGGACTCCTTGGTCGCCTTGTAGTTGTAGTCGTAGATCTTCTGATCGTCGGCCGCCTGCCAGTGAATGAATACGCCGACGCAGATGAACACGTCGTTCGCTTCGTCCTGAGGAATGGTGCCCTCGGCAACCGAATCGGCGACTGCACGCGCTACGGCCGCCTGCGCCGGCCCGAACATCTGCACGGCCTGCTTCGCACCCTTGATCGTGACTTTGTTGAACAGAATGGTGTTCGGCTTGGTCGCCAGGTTCGGCGCGATCACCGCGAGCAGTGAGGTGAAGCCATCCTTGTTGTTGGTGAGCGCGTTGCAGAACGCCGACTCCACGGCGCTGCCGCGCGGCCCCATGATCAGGTCGATGTGAGCCACTTCGTTGCCTTCTCCTACCAGCGACTCGCCTACCAGCACTTTGTTGATCTTTGCCATATGGACTCCTCCTTTACCTGTCAATGGATGATGCAATGCACGCGTGGGACCGGAGCCGTGTCGCAAATGCCGACCGGATCGCCACTCGTTTCGAGGCGGCCGCACGAGAAAAGCGCCGTGCCGCCGCCATGATACTTCAGTCCTTGCCGCCATGAAGATTGCGCGGCTGCGCTGCTCGAGCTGCCTCCAGCAAACCATCGAAGAACAGCGTCGCCACCGTAAGGTCGGCGGTGGTCCCCGGGTTGAGGCCGCGTGTCTTCAAGGCGACATCCCAGTCTCGCAACAGCCCCACTCTGGTGCTGCGCTCAACCGTCGCGTCCGCATAGGGACCGGCAGATTCGCGTAAAGATTGCGCCTGGTCGACTCCGAACTTGCGAGCGACGTGCGAGTCCGGGAGGCTTGCCAGGAATCCGAGATAGACCTCGGTGGCCGCCCAGCGGCGATCGCACCCCCGCGCGCGTGCCGCATCGAGCCGCGGCAGCCCGACGCCTGCAACATCGGCATACGCAGTAACGTACTGACGAGCAATACTATCGCGGTCGGCGGCTTCGCGCATTGCCGCGAGCAGCGTGACGCGTGCCGGCTCGCGCACATCGTGGCGCTGCGCATTCCCCAACCCGCCCGGGTTGGCCAGGCGGATCGCATCGAAGGCGAGTTGCGCGTCCGCAACACTCAGTGCGGCAAGGACCCGCGCGAGCTCATCGCGCAACGCCGCGGCAGACGACGTCATACCGGCCTGGTGGGCCGCCTGCGCCAGAGGGGCAGCCAGCAGCACGATGCCAAGATTGGTATTGAGGCCGACGGCGGCACGAGTCGCAGCGACCGCGTTGTAGATACGCTCACCGACCGATTGCGACACCGCGGCGATCGCCGGCGCGCTCACCACAGCGCTGCGAATGAAATCGGCAGCCTCCATACCGTGACCGGTACCGTGAACGCCGACGTTGCCCGGCTTCAACGCCATCACGTCGAGCATGCAAGCGTCGACGAATGCAGCTATCAGATGCTGCTCCAACCCTCGCCCCGTAAGGGTCCCGGCGGCTGCGGTCAAGTCGCTCATCACGCCGCCCTGCCTGGGCGCGCGAGATGTCGGCTGATCACATCGTTCGCCAGCCTTGCAGCGATATCGACATCCGTTACCGTCTGCAACCCGCGCCACGCCGGAATCCCATTGACCTCGATCACGCAGGCGCGTCCTTCGCGATCGCGCATGATGTCGACGCCGGCATAATCCATTCCGATCGCGTGCACCGCACGCTGCGCAAGCTGCCTGAGATCCTCATCCAGCGCGACCGGTTCGCAGCGTGCGCCGAGCGCCACGTTGTGCACCCACCCGGCCCCGCGCCTGGCCATCGCAGCCACAGCCTTGCCGGCGATGACGAACACGCGGTAATCGCATTCCGCTTCGACGAAGCGCTGCAGATAGAACACGCCGCTGTACACCTCGGCCGCCGGCAGCTCATCGCCGGCGGCCAGCCGGCGCAGATTCTTGCCTTGCGATCCAAACAGCGGCTTCAACACCAGGCGATGACCGTGCGCAGTCTCGCGCATCAGCGTAGCGCGCGCCTGCGCGGACTGTTCTGTGACCCAGGTGGCAGGCGTGGCGATGCCGGCCTTGCGCAGCAGCATCGAAGTCATCGACTTGTCTACGGTACGCTCGATCGCGCGCGCTGTGTTGTACACCGGCACGCCGTGCTCGCTCAGCGCGTGCAGTACACCGAGCCGCAGCGTTACCTGCTCAAGGCTGCCCGCGGCAATCTCGCGCACGAACACCGCGTCGGGCAGCCGAGCCTCGAAGCCGGGGATGACGATGCCCCAGCGGTTCGCCTCGAGATCCACACGGCAATCCGACAACGACGCGAACGCGCTCGCCACACCCAGCTTCGCAAAAGCGCGCGCCAGGCGCTTGCCGTGCCAGCCGAGGGCATCGGTGAGGATTGCGATTGTCCGGGTCATATTCAAATCCCAAATGACTCCGACAACCGACCCGCATCCACCGCGCCACCACGAAACGCCTTGCCCGTAGCGAGATTGCACACCAGCACTTGCGCGGGCGCGAACAGCATCGGATCGATCTTGTAGAAATCGTACTGGTATTCCTTGAAGATCTGCGCGAACGGGCGGCCATAGTCGCGCGATGCGCTGGCGGGCAGAGTCGCCGCGAGCTTCTGCGCATCGGCATCTGCGCCATCGACGAACAGCGTCGCGCTGCCGCCGAATAGAATCGCATCGTTGGTGCGCCCCATAGCATTCAAGAAATCAGACGCGGGCGGGGGCAGCGGGGCACTGCCGGCACCATCGACGATTCGCCGCAGATCGAAGCCGAGCGCGTGCGCCTTGTGCAAGGCGACCTCCAGCACGCGCGCGACAATCTGCACCGTGCCGGCCAGGCTGCGTGTCGGCGTGAGAATGAAGGTGATGCGCTCGGCCGGCAGCGCGCAATCGCGTGCCACTTTTTCCACGATCTCACGAGGCGGCTCGTGCTCCACCTCGAGAACGAATACCGCGCTGTGATGGCGGTCGGCGTATTCGAGCTCTTCGAACAGCGTCTCGCGTCGTGCAATTGCGCGTCCGGGGCCGGAAGCGAGTGCCTGGTACGCGGCCTTGCCCTCGCCGTGGGTCAAGCTCCAGCCGGCGTATTGACTGCCCAGGCATGCCAGTACCGGATCGGCGCTGTGCACGTGAATCTGGGTAAAGCCGCCAAGCGCGGGCTCGCCGGGAGCAAAGCACACGATGCCCAGGCCGCCCATGCAAATCTCGGCGATGCGCCGGCCCGCCTCCAGTCCGCCGCGCGCCGCGATGCCGGCGTCGATCAGGGTGGCTCCGGCATCGCTTTTCGACACCGTCACGCGCAAGGCGTCGGCCTCGCGGATCAGAGTCGCAAGTTGCGCCGAAGCCAGCGCGTTCACGCTGGGCCTGCCTGCAGAATTATCGCTCACGTTGGCGTCACTCATCGCCTGTACTCAGAGTCTCTCGAGTCTCCCTCCTAGCCTCCCCCTTGAAGGGGAGGAACACGCTTTCCCTCCTTCCCTCCTTCCCTCCTTCCCGCTCAGGCAAGCGACCCCGCGCGCTTCGGCACGATCCAACGCTCGAGCATGGCATCGACTTCGGACAGGCGGTGCACGAGCTGCGATTGCGCAAGCTGCGGCGTGCGCCCCTGGGCGAACACCGAAAGTACTGGTGCGCCCGCCCGGAGCAGGGCGCCGGCGGTCGGCAGATCTTTGCACCAGACCGGGAACTCGACGCCAGCAGGCACACGCAATCTGTGCTCCGCGAACACGATGCGATAGGCCTGCGGCTCCACTTTCCCATCCTCCAGCAATGCCTTGAATTCCGGGACCGGCGAGCGGAAGCTGCGCACATGCCAGTACACCAGCCCGCGTGCGATGTCCGCATCGTACAGCTCGAAGGTCGCCGTAGGTCGCGGATTGACTTCGAGCACGTTGACTCGCTCTCCATCCAGCATGAAATCCAGCCCGTTCAGACCCCGCAGCGCAGTGACTCGCACCAGTCGATCGAGCCGCGCCTGCAGATCACGCTCGAGGGCAGGCGCGACCGCGCATGTGGCCGCGCCCAGATAGCAATAAGATGCATCGCCAACGACACCGAAGGATTGCTGATTGAACCCGAGTAGGTAAGCGCGCTCGCCATCGGCGAGGAATGTGACCGACAGCGGCCGTCCGCCGACAACACGTTGATAGTAGCAACGCGCACTGTGAGTCGCGCCGGCCGCCGGGCGCACGTGCACACCGCCAGCACCGCCGATCTGCTTCTGCAGCCAGCCGTGTCCATCGCTCGGCGGCGCAATTTGCGTTTGCGGCACTTCGAAGCCAAGCGCACGCAGCAGCTCTGCAGCCAGCAACGGTTCCTTCAGTGCACGCACAATGTCGGCGTCATTGGCGCACAGTGTGCCGTAGTCCCCCAGGCGGTCGAGAAGCTGCGGTGAGCGCTCGAACCCGCTGCCGGTGATGATGATGCGCGCGGCCGGCTCGCCGAGCGCGGCGAACATGCGCTCGGGGTCGAGCGCTATCGTATTCTCGGCAGCGATGCACTGCGTTGCGCCCGCCTCCTGCGTATCGCGATCGGCGAAAGCGTCCAGCACGCGCACGCTGAAGCCGCCGCGCAGCGCCGACTGCGCGAGCGCGCGGCCGGAGATGGCGATGACAACGAGCTGAGCCGGCGTCCCGGACATGTGCAGCAGGTGCTATTTGCCGCTTGCCTGGATCACTTCGCGCGCCTTGTCGAATGCGCTCACGAAATCCAGATACAGCGCTTGGTCCGCGCTCAGCATCGCCTCGAACAAGCCGCGCTCGACCTGATATTTGACGTTGCCGATAGCAAGGGCGCCGATGGCACGCGCCTTTGTGCCCGGGATACCAGACATGGCCTTGCCATTGTCCTGCACACCAATACCGGCAATACCGAGCGGTGGCACCGCGTTGATATCGGCGGCAACCAGCAGATTCGCGGCTTTCGTGAGCATCGCGGGCGACAGCACTTCGACACCCGCCTTGGCCGCTGTGATGATGACCTCTGCGTTAGCCACCAGCTTCTCCAGCGCATCTGCGCTTGACAGGACCGGCTCCACTTCGACCTGGTATCGTTCGCGGGCCATGCGGCTCACCTGCTCAGCGCGTTTGCGATCGCTACGACTCGCCGCCTGCACCCTTGCACCTTGCTGGGCGGCGAGCACCGCAGCCGCGGCGCCGACCGGCCCGGTCGCACCGAGCACCAGCACGCGCTTGCCTTGCAGCGAGCTCGAGAAATGCGCCTTCAGCGTCTTTTCCACGCACGCGACCGCCGCCGCCGCGGTGGTGAAGGCGCCGCTCGGATCGGTGAACACCGATACTTCGAACGGCGGCACCATCGCCTTCTTCGCGGCGTCGAACATCCGCAGCGCCGTTTCGAGATCGCGCCCGCCGATGAAGAGGCCGGTGCGCTTCACGCCTTTGGGGCCGCGCGAGAAGATGGCGTCCTGAGTCAGCGTGGTCACGTCGGCAGGCGTCGCACCGGTGTACGGCACGACAGCGTCATAGCCGGCATCGTACGCCATGTTCACATCGAAGGGGCTCGCCTGCGGCGTGGGGGTGATGAGATGCAGAATGTTGGGTTTTTCCATGGTCATCTCGCACGTTTGGATTGCCGATCCGCGATCGCATCGCCCGCCGCCGCCTGTGCCTGTGCGGGCAGCACTTCCAGACGATGGCCGCGATTACGTCCACTCACCAGCGCAAACTCGAGGCCCTCGCCCTGGAAGCGTTCGCGCGCTTCCAGCAGCAGGGCATGCGCACGCACCTGCGATTCGATCACGGCGAACCCGGTCGGACCCCAGGAAGTCTGGCCCACGCCGGGGATGCCTTTCGCTTCGAGCCACGCCAGTAGCGCGCCGACGGCCGCGCTGGTGAAGCGGCCCTGCTGAGCCTGCGCAAAGTAGTCGCCGACGGTGCGCTGGATCTCACCGATGGCCTCGCCGAAATGCGGGTAATCCTCTTCCGCCAGCGCAGGCATGAGTCGCATGAGCGTGAGGTGCGCCAGATGGGCTGCCTTGCTTTGCGGGAAGTCCTGCAGTGCGCGAAACGCTGCACGCTCCGCTTCGCCGAACAAGCCGCGGCGCGCAGGATCGAACACGAGCAGCACGCGCCAGCTCGGAGGAAATTCCAGCCGGGCGATGAGCGGCGGATAGCCACCGGAGGCGCCGCGACCGCCGTCGAGCACGAAGCCGCCCTGCTCGAAGGCGCCGATGCCGATGCCGGAGCGCGCGCCGCGATCCAATCGGGTTGCCAGCGTGGCGCTCGCGACAGGAATGTCGAACAACACCGTGAACGCACGGCCCACCGCCAACGCGAGCTGCGTGCCCGAGCCAAGGCCGACATGCTCGGGAATGGCACGTTGCACTTCGAGGGCCGCGCTCACCGGCGGATCGTAGTCGTCGAGCAGCCGGCGCAGGTAGACGCTGGCGCGCTCGGCCTGCGGCCCGCGCGCGTCGAAATGCGGGGCGCGACACAACGTGAGCGTGGTGCAGAACTCGTCTACCGTGAGCCCGAGACTGCCGAAGCGCCGGCCGAGGGTTCCGCTCACGTCGATGAAGCCCAGGTGCAAGCGCGCCGGAGCCTCGATGCGCACGTTGCATGGGGCCTCAGTAGATGGGTTGGAGGGTTCGGTCATTGTCGGCCATGGCCTGTGAGGTGCAGCGGCGGCAGCGGTGCTTTATTCAAGTGTGCCACAATGTAATCATACGCTTTGCAGCTCTGCTCCTACGAATCGATGGTGCGCGAAGCGGTTCCTGGCAGCGCCACACTGTTCAGCTATCCCATGCCCATTGCCACCTGCCCATTTTGCGGTTTGCTCTGCGACGATCTCCTGGTGGAGCTCGAAGGCGACACCCTGCGTCCGGTGC
>JBGQKF010000122.1:0-10230 GCA_041499435.1 Gammaproteobacteria bacterium | reverse complement strand
GAGCAGGATGCGATTTGCGCTTATCCCACCGCTCTCGCGGGTTCACCTATTCACTTCTTCACCTATTCACTTCTTCACGCGAAGCGTGAGCGGGATCACTGCTCACGCTTCGCACGCGTCACTTCGCCACCACCGGCTCCACCAGAATCTCGACGCGCCGATTCTGCCGGCGGCCCGCATCGCTGTCGTTGCTCGCAATCGGATCGGTTTGGCCCTTGCCCATCGCCACGAGGCGCGCGGGATTCACGTCCTTGGACACGAAATACTCGTTCACCGATTGCGCCCGGCGCTGGGACAGCTCCAGGTTGTGCTGCGGCGTGCCGCGGCTGTCGGTGTAGCCGTTAACGGTGAGCGCGGTCTTCCCATAGCGGATCACCACGTCGGCAAGCTTGTCCATCGTGCTCTGGAAGCCCGGCTTGATCGTGGCCGAATCGGTTTCGAACGCCGTCTGGCCGGTCATGACGATCTTCACAACGTCGTTGTCCAGCTTCTGCACCTTGATCGCGCCGGACTCGCGCTCCTGCTTGAGGCTCTTATCCAGATCCTTCTTCTGGCTGTCCATATACGCACCCACCGCGCCGCCGGCCAGCCCGCCCCCGACCGCGCCGATCAACGCCCCTTTGAGATGCTTCTTGGTCACCAGCGCGCCAACGGCCGCCCCGCCGGCTGCGCCGATCGCCGCGCCCGTTTCCATGTCGGTCATACCGCGCTTACCTGATGCACTGCCGTCGCTGGTACAGCCGCTGACGCCCATGGTCACGGCCAGCAATACCGCTGCATATGTCTTCATGCTTTCCCCGGAAAGTTAGATGGATTGCCGAGTCGAGGCATCGACTCCCGGGGGGTCGCAAAGCAAAGTCGATACCCGCGAGCAGTCGCCGAACGCGGACAAGGCTAGGGAAGCTCTGATCCGCACCTGACGCAACGCGCGTCGCAAGACTTGATCAGAGCTTCCCTGGCGTCAGGCGCGAAACCGCGTCCGCAGATCGGGGCGCGCGACATCGAAATCCAGGAACATGAATTGCTGCCCGGGATCGTGCACCGGACTATGCGTGCTCTCGTAGACGTGCTCGTCGGCGCTGGTCCCCACGCGCACCAGGCCGTGCTTGCGCCGTGGATCGAGCAGAATGATGTCGCCCGGCTGATGCCGCTGCGCGCGGCTGCCCTCGTCCACCAGTCCGAGCTCACCGCAATGGACTACGACAATGGCGAAGTAATAGCGCGGATAGCGAAAGAAATCGTCGTGCAGCCCCACCGGGCCGCAGCCGTGAATCGAAAAGCGATCGAGTTGGAAAATAGACACCGGCAGGTCGAGCTTGCGTGCGATCTCGTTGCGCAGGCTGTCGACGAAGCCAACCGAGATGCGATCGTAGACAGCGTCGAGCTCCCGGGTTTCCTCGGCGATGAACAAATCGGGGCAAAGCGCGCGAGCGTCGGCGTAAAGCGCCGGCAGGCGCTCGCTGCCGCACTCGATGCGCTGGCCTGTCGACACAAAGCTGCGCGTGCGCGGCCGCACGCGAATCGTGGGCGCCATGGTCACAAGGTGCGCCGCAACGCCAGCGCTTCGGTGCGCTCCTGCTCCGGATTCGCGCACAGCCAGCGCAGGGTCATGTTCAAACCTCGATCAGCATTACTTCGTGCCGACATACGCGATGGCGTCGATCTCGACCAGGATGCCGAGCAACTGGCTGCCCACCGTAGTGCGAGTCGGCTTGGGATCCGGGAAATAGCCCGCGTATACCTTGTTGTAGCGCTCGAATAGCGCGAGATCGGACAGATGGGCAGTCACTTTCACCACGTCCGCCATGCTCGCACCGCCGGCCGCGAGAATCGCCTTGATGTTCTCCAGCACGCGCGTCGTCTGTTCCTCGATGGTATCGCCGACGACTTTGCCGGTCTGCGGATCGAGCGGACCCTGACCGGACACGAATACGAAATCGCCGGCTCGCAAGCCTTGCGAATACGCACCGATCGGTTGCGCGCCGCTGCTGGTGTGGAGTTGCTCCTTCGGCATTGAAGGCCTCGCGTTTGGTGGGTTCGGAAATCGTGAGTCGTGATTTCGTGATGCTTCACCACCGATGCATCGATGTTAGCGATGAGGTTGATGTCGTACACGTCGACATTGTCGGGGTTGTCCATGTAGAGCTGGTCTTCATCGCCGGCCATGAAGCGCCAGCCGCTGTCGCGCTCGCTGTCTGGATCCTCACGATACATGAACCCGACCCTGCGTCCGTTCACCGCGATCTCGTCGGTCGCATAGCATGCGCCAAAGCCGACCGCAATGGGGCGCACCTGCGCGGGATCGACATGCAGTTTCTTCATGACGGATGGCGCATGCGAAACCGCACCCGCATACCAAAAAGGGACGAACGATGAGGCTGGTGCGCAAACTCAGCTTGCCGGTCGCCGATGTCTACTTCTTCGGCTTCCAGTCGCGCGCCATCTGCTGCGCTTTGGCGAGCTGGTCGGGTTTCAGCTTGCTCGCGATGTAGTCGCGCTGCTTCTCGGCTGCGCCGCGCTCTTCTCCGGACAGCTGCGCGGCCGCAAGGTTGCTCCACAGATAGCCCATCATGGCATCCTTGGTGACGCCCTTGCCTTCGAAGTACAGCCACCCGAGATGAAACTGGGAGCGCGGGTCGCCCTTCTCGGCAGCGAGTGAATACCACTTGACCGCCTGCGTCGGATCAGCGCTCGCGCCGTTCTTGCCCGATTCGTAGATGTAACCGAGCAGGTATTGCGCATAGGTGTTACCGCCCGCGGCAGGCTTCTCGTACCAAGTCGCCGCTTCCTTATAGTCGACCGGCACGCCATCGCCCGCGAAATACAGGCGCCCGAGCGCCTCGGCGGCCTCCACGTTGCCCTGATCGGCCGCCTGCCGATACCACTTCACCGCCTCAACGGGATTGCGTGAGCCGGCTTTGCCGGTGTCATACAGATAGCCCACCATGAACTGGGCCTGGACATCGCCACCTTCGGCGGCGCGCTTGAACCACTTTAACGCCTCGTTGCCGTCGGCGGGGACACCGCTGCCCTGGTAGTACGCCCAGCCGAGCGGGCTGTATACCGCCGTCTCCCCCTGATCGGCGGCCTTGAGATACCACTTCACGGCCTCGGCGTCGTTCTTCTGCACGCCACTGCCTTGTGAGTAGAGATAGCCCAACGCGCTCATCGCGCGACCGTCGCCTTGATCGGCGGCCTTGCGATACCAGTTCGCCGCCTCGGCGGGGTCCTTGGCCACGCCGCGCCCGTAGTCGTACGCGTAGCCCATCAGGAATTGCGAGAAGGCACGGCCCTGCTCGGCCGCTTTGCGATTCCACTTGGCCGCATCCGCATAGTCCTGCGCCACGCCCTGTCCGAAGAAATACATGCGGCCGAGCGCCTCCTGTGCGTCGACGTTATCGGCTTCCGCCGCGACCTTGTACAACACCCCCGCCTGCGCAAGATCGACCTCCACGCCTTTGCCGAACTCGTACATATACGCGCCCAGATAGGCGGGATAGGCCTTGCCCTGCTTGCCGGCCGGCGCGCAGTATTTGATCGCCTCCGCGTAATCCTGGGTAATCCCGGCCTGGCCGAAGAAGTACGTGCTGCACAGCGTCTCCTGCGCATCCACATTGTTCTGCGCGGCCGCCTTGCGATACCAGGTGGCGGCCTCGGCGTAATCCTGCACCTCGCCACGACCCTTGTTGAACGCCTCGCCGAGATAGAACTGCGCGCGTGCATCGCTTTGCTCGGCGGCCGGCCGAAACTCCTCCAGCGCCGCCTTATAGTCACCTTTGTTCCAGGCCTCCAGACCATTGTCGAAATCGGCCTGCGCGCTGCCCGCCAACGCTGCTAAGGCGATCAGCGTCGAAAGACGTCTCATCCTATATCCTCCGAACTTTCCATCGTTGCCCGTCCACCGCCTCGCATGCCTGCCCTGAGCGCAGCGCAAGCTGGATCGAGTTGTATGCGCGCGTATTCGTCATGCCGACAGCCTGAAGCCGCGTCGCAGCGGCTGGAATGATAAACCAATGCACCGGGCGCCGGAGCCGATGCGCGCTCACTTCCGCGGAGCAACACCGATGCCATAGCGCCCACCCCAGCCCAGTCCGGCAAGCGTCCCGGCTTGGGGACGGTACTCGCAACCCACCCAGCCCTCATACCCGAGCTCGTCCAGAACGTCGAACAGATACGTATAGTTGATTTCCCCGACGCTGGGCTCGTGCCGGCCCGGGACCCCGGCGATCTGCACGTGCCGCAACAGCCCGAAGCAGTCGGTTAGTGTTTGCGTGAGCCGCCCCTCGGTCAATTGCATGTGATAGACATCCAGATGCAGGAACAAGTTGTCGCTGCCGACCTGCTCGATGATGCGCCGCGCCTGCTCGCTGTGGTGGAGGAAATAGCCGTACATCCCCTCGGTGGTATAGCTGGCCCCGCCGCGCACCAGCCCGTGCTGCCGGTTGATCGGCTCGATCACCGCCTTAACGCCGTGGCGTTTGAAAAAGGCAGCGGCGTAGCGCAAATTGTCGATATACACGCGCTCGGCGTTTGCAACATCCGCGCCACCCTGCAGCACGCCGGCCATGACATGGACCAGCTCGCAGTCCAGCGCCTGCGCATACTCGGCCGCTTTCGGCAGCCCCGCGCGAAATTCCGCCTCACGTCCAGGGATCGCCGCCAGCCCGCGATCGCCCGCACCCCAATCGCCCATCGGCGTGTCGAACAAGACCATCTGCAGCTCGTACTCGCGCAAGGCGGTGCGCAAATGCGCCCCTGGGTATTCGTAAGGCACTTGAAACTCCACCGCCTTGAACCCTGCTGCGGCGGCGGCGCGAAACCGATCCATGAAGGCAACTTCAGTGAACAGGTAGTGCAGGTTGGCGGCGAACTTTGGCATGGCTTGCGTAGTGGAAGAGAGCTCGAGTGAATGAGTGCGACTAGAAGCTGTACTGCGCCCGGATCCCAAGCACGTACGTGTTCGTCGCCGGCTGGACGAAGCCGCCTTGCGGAACCCCCCCGGCGGTTACAAACACCGTGTTCGATTGCCCGAAGCGATAGCCATCGAAGAAGCCGAGCATCGACCAGTGCGAGTCGAAGCGGTACCCGGCGCTGGCGTAGCCGCTGAGCTCCTTGCCGGGCGTAAGCGTCGGGTTCTGATCGAAACCCAGATCTGTGAAATGTGCGTCTTCCTGCGTCCACACCGGATATTTGGCCCCGGCAGCGAACAGCCAGCCGTGTTGCCCGGTAGCGTACTCGACACCCAGCCGCACGAATGCCACCCGATAATCCTCTTGCTGATTCGAGCTGAGCTGCCGATTCCACACATCGATGCCCAGCGCCGCGAGCACATCGAATCCTTGCGTGCGGTAGCGCACTTGCGCCTCGTTGGCTGTGCCGACATATTGCGTCTGGCTCGACACCGGCACGTTGGGCGAGAACAGCAGCGCTCCATCGTAGTTCACATCGCCGAAATAGACCTCGCCGCGATAAGCGAAGAGAAAGCCCTCTTCTCGAGGCTGTGTATAGCCGATGGTGAAGACGGCGAGCGGGCCGCTCTCCTTGACTTTGATCGGCTGCGTATCCTCGGTCCAGCTGAAGTATTCGATGCCGCCGCCAAGCGTGAACTGCGCGCAGGCCGGCAGCGAGACTAAGATCAACAACGCCGCGATGAAGGTGCGCATGGTAGGAGTTCCTCTATCATTCCGTCTGCATATCAGCGGATAGCACCGGGGTCGCTCGCGCGTGCGCATAGCCGCGATAGGCTTCGATCCAGAAGCCGCCCAGGCCGAACAGCAGCAGCAGCATCACCACCGCTGCCCCGGCGACCGGAATACTGCCAGCCAGCCATAACAGCAACAACGCAGCCGCGAGTGCGACGCAACGCCTGACAGGGGTCAGCGTGCGCCCCCGTCTGCGTGCCCACCAACCCATGACGAGATCGCCGAGGGACAGTACGCCGATCAGATAACCAAGGAGAAGCATCACTGGATAGAAAAAGAGCAACAGCAGTCCAAGCGGCGCGCCGATCAGGCTGATCAGGAACAGCATGGCGGCTACCGGCACACATAGCAGCAGCGCGAAGCCGACTGCCGCAGATGCCCATGGCTGCGCGCGCGCCGTCGCGGCCGCCGCCATCGAAAAGCGCGGGAATGCCGCGATCAGCAGCACACCCACCACAAGCAGGCCGAGCAGCGCCAGCGCCAGCGAGATCCATGCCGCAGCGCGCGCCAGCGCGCCGGCCTGATCACCGACCCAGTCGTTGCGCACCACCCCGCCTGCGATCACAGCGCGCGCATCGATCGTGGCCGGCTGCGGGCTGCGATACTCCAGCTTGCCGCCGATCTTCGCTTCGGGTCCGATCTCGATCGAGCGCGCGGTGATGCGCAGATCGCCGCCCACTTCGCCGTCGATGCGCACCGATTCCGCGTAAATGATCAAGTAGCGCCCCACACGGCCGGACATCCGCAGACTTTTGGCCGCCACTATCGCGCGGCCTGCGATGCCGCCGCGCGGCGCGATCGTGACCTGCGCGCCGGCGATACGCGCATTACCCACCACCTGAGCGCTCAACACAACGCTGCCCCCCGCGGCGTACAGATCCTGCCCCACCGTATCCGCTACGTTCACGTCGCCGCCCGCAACAGCTGCGTCGCCTTTCACCGGTGCACGCACCGCCACGCGGCCGCCGCTCAGGAACGCGTCGCCGTCGACTCTGCGATCGAGCTCGGCGGAGCTTCCGCTCGCGAAGAAATCCTCATCGATCATCACGGTGTGCGACGACGCTGAGCCACGAGCATCCTCAGCATACGCGAGGCGTACCGCAAGCGCGGCGTGTGCACAGGCGCACGACAGAATCAGCATTAAAAGCGTTCGCATGGGCTGCGCACTCATGGAAGTCGTAGCACGAGGAGTCCGTACAACCGCGTGCGCCACGCTTACGACACGCGTGACGGCGTCGCTTCGCGGCGAAGTTGCAGAGGATTAGAACAGAACTGGAAATTGCGCGCTACTCGCGCGGCAATCTCGGGCGTGCAAGCTCAAGCGTCGTCCTGTCAGGCCGCGGGACGGGTTCCCGGCTGGCCGCCGTTAGCCCGCGGCTCTTCGGGAGAATGATGGCCTTGAGTGCGGTGCGGCGTACGCGGCCGCCAGAGCGTCTTCTTTTCGCGCTCCAGAGGAAGCAGCAAGCCGCTCACGCGCAGCAGCTCGCCGACCAGCCGTTCGGCCCAAGTCGCCGCCGCAGCCATTCCGGCAAGCACCGCAGGCGCGATGATCACCACGAAAATGGCGCCGATCGCCACTTCGACGGAATAGGGCTGTGCTGCCAGCCAGGTGAAGAAAACTTGATCCATATCATCAGTTCACTGTAAATCATGTTACCGCCGCAATCGACGATAGTCTCTCTAACTATGGTGGTACAGAAAACGCGCACGGTAAAGCACAAACAGCAAAGAGCGAGACACTAAGTGCGATAAGCGTTGCGTAATTACAACTACACAGGCACTCAGCGACAGTTTCATCTGCTCCTGCACCGCTTTGTCGCACACAGGCGATACGTTCAACATTGTGGCTTTTACAGCTATGCGCAAGGTGTACATCCACTCAGGGCGTCGCTTGCCGCCAACTTCTTGAAAACTCATTTGCTGATCCCTGGCACATGCGTTGCCGCCTGTCTCTTAGAGGACGCCCTAGTCGGCGCACCTTAAGGGCGCTCGTCGAATGCATGGATGCAATTGCGCGAGACGCTAACGTACAACAATGCCAAAAGGAGGCCCCGGTAAACGCGAATATCGCCTCGGGGGCATTCGTCCCCGAGGTATCCGCCGCCTCTTTGCAGCCTGCCGGACAATCTGCTTGTCCGCCAATCGGCCCCTCCCTATAATTCCGCGAGCAAAGTTCACAACCGATGCCCGCGCGCCTACATCGAGCGCCCGGCTGACGCTGCATATCACCAAGGGAGAAAGCATGGGAGCAACGCGCGAGCTGGCGGCGTACATCGTGTCTGCGCGCCACGAGTCGTTACCCGCCGATGTGCGGCACGAGGCACACCGCGCATTGCTCAACTATGTCGGCTGTGCCGTAGGCGGCGCGCGCGAGCCTGCGGTCGATATCGCCATCCGCACGCTCGCACGCTACTCCGGACCCCCGGAAGCACAGGTGCTCGGCCGTTCCGAGCGCTTCGATGCTTTGCACGCATCGCTGATGAACGGCATCAGCTCACATGTGCACGACTACGACGACACCACGCCGAAGAATTACATTCATCCCAGCTCACCGGTGGCCTCGGCGCTGCTCGCCTATGCGAGTACGGAGCGTGTCTCCGGCGCCGATTTTTTGCTCGCCTTCGTGCTCGGCTTCGAAGCCGAGAGCCGGGTCGGCAATGCGGTTTACCCGTCGCACTATGATGTCGGCTGGCACATCACCGGCACGGCCGGAGTCTTCGGCGCCGCCGCCGCGATCGGGAAGCTGCTTGGCTTGCGTGAGCAGAATATGGTGTGGGCCCTCGGTCTCGCGGCCACGCAAGCCGCTGGACTGCGCGAGATGTTCGGCTCGATGGGCAAAGCATTTCATCCCGGGCGCTCTGCACAGAGCGGCTATCTCGCCGCCCTGCTTGCGCGTGAAGGCTTCACCAGCGGCGAGCACGGCATCGAAGGGCCGCGCGGCTTCGCGCCGGTTCAGTCGCGCACCTACGATCTCGCAAAGATCACCGATCGCATCGGCACGCACTTCGATCTGCGCGAAAACACCTACAAGCCCTTCCCCTGCGGCATCGTCATCCATCCGACCATCGACGCCTGCATCCAGATCGCGCGCAGCCGGGCCATCCAGCCGAGCGACATCGCCGCTGTGCACCTGCGCGTCGCGCCGCTGGTGCTCGATCTGTGCAACAAGAAGGAGATCAGCGTCGGGCTGGAAGGGAAATTTTCCGTCTACCATGCGGCTGCAATCGGCCTGGTGCGCGGCAAGGCGGGCCTGCGTGAATTCACCGACGAGACGGTGAACGACGTGGACGTGAAGGCGGTGCGCCTGAAAACGGTCGCAACCGCTGATCCGAGCATAGCGGAGGACGCCGTACGCGTAGAGGTCGAGCTTGCCACTGGTCAGCGCATCGATCAGACCGTCGACCATGCCATCGGCAATCTCGGCCGGCCGATGACCGATCGCGAGCTCGAGGAAAAATTTCGCGATCAGGCCTCACTGGTATTGCCTGCGCAGCAGGTGAGCGAGCTGATCGCGCTGTGCTGGAAGACTGGCGAGCTGGCCGATGTGAGCCAGCTGGTCGCCGCGGCCGTACCGCGCGCCTGAAACCGTGCTTGTGCCCGCCGGGGACCCGCTAGTATGCTGCGGTAAATTCAGCCGCGGAGTATGCCGATGACCGATCTCTCGATGCGCGTAGCCCCTGTTGCCGCGCCGGTTCGCCAGCAGGTGGCCGAAGTCCTGCGCGGTGCGATCACCAGCGGGCGCTTCGCGCCAGGCCAGCGCCTGGTGGAGAAGGATCTGTGCGAGCTCACCGGAGTGAGCCGCGCTTCGGTGCGCGAGGCGCTGCGTCAGCTGGAAAGCGAAGGGTTGATCGAGACACTGCCCAATCGCGGGCCGCTGGTGTCCCGGCTCTCGCCGCAGGACGCCGCCAGCATCTATCAAGTGCGCGGCGCGCTCGAAGCCTTGGCCGCACAGTTGTTTGCGGCCCATGCCACCGACCAGCAGATCGCCGAGCTCGAAGCAACCGTCCGCGTCCTTGATCAGGCTTACAAGGCACGCGATGTCGATCGCATCGTGCAAGCCAAACGGCGCTTCTACGACGTGCTTCTGCAAGGCTCAGGCAACAGCATGATCGGCTCGATCCTGAGCACGATGAACGCGCGCATCACCATGCTGCGCCGTGTATCGCTGTCATCCCCCAAGCGCGCCCCCGCCAGCATCCGCGAGATCCGCGCCGTGCTGAACGCGATCAAGAAGCGCGATCCGCAGGCAGCTTACGAGGCGTCGCTGCATCATATTCAGCAGGCGGCAAAAGTGGCGCTCGCGTCGCTGGCGAGTGAAGGCTGAAGCACTTCAACAATTGAGACTCAGAAGGGGGGGATTATGAAGACCAGATTGCCAAAACAGCTTCTGTCCGTGGTTTTGTCGGTCCTGGCGCTGGCCGCATCTGCAGCGCTTGCTGAGAAGAAGTACGGCCCTGGCGCTAGCGACAGCGAGATCAAGATCGGCCAGACCATGCCCTACAGCGGGCCGGCTTCCTCCTACGGCACG
>JBGQKF010000121.1:0-10267 GCA_041499435.1 Gammaproteobacteria bacterium | reverse complement strand
TGCTCGCCTGACCGCCGAAGATCGACGTGCCGCCGATGAACACCGAGGCCAGCGCGATCAGCAGATAGCCCTGGCCCTGCGTGTTGAAGAAATTGCGATTCTCCAGGGTGAGCAGCACGGCGGCGAAGCCCGCCAGCGTGCCCATCAGCGTGAAGAGCTTCACCCGCTCGCGCGCGACATTGACGCCGACCACCGCCGCGACGTTGGCGTTGTCGCCGATGAACAGCACGTGCTCACCGAATCGATGCCGGTTCATGATGAACCACAGGACCATGGTAAGACCGATCGCCCATAGCGCCTGCATCGGGAACTCACCGACCTTGCCGACGAACACGGTCCACATGGAAGTCTCGTCCACCTCGCGCAAGCTGTAGGAGAGCCCGCCCGAAATCACGGTCGTGATACCGCCCCAGAAGAATTGCGTGGCGAGCGTGGTGATGATCGACGGCACACCGACGTAGGCCACGATCAAGCCGTTGACGAAGCCGATCAGCGCGCCCGCCGCGATGGCGAGCCCGACAGCGGGCCAGATCAAGCCATGATCTTTATACAGCATGGCGAGCACGTAGCCGGAGAACGCGATCACCGACGGGAACGACAAGTCGATCTCGCCGGCCGCGATCACGAACGTGAGACCGAGTCCCAGCACCAGGACGGGCGGCACCGTCGTGAGAAAAGAGTAATAGATCGGCAGATGGAGGAAGACCTCCGGCGAGGCGGCGATGAAGCAGGCGACCAGCGCGAGGAACACGACGATGATCGGCAGGCCCTCGATGCGAGCCATGCGCTGCCGCATGCTCATGCCGCACCTCCCGCCTTCTCCTTCTGCAGATCCAGCAGGAAGCGCGTGAGCTCGCTCAAACTCATCTCACCTTTCTTGAAGGTACCGACCACTTCACCGCGATCGAGAATGACGAGCTTGTCCGCGAGCTCGTGCACGTGCGCAAGGTTATGTTCGATGTAGACGCAGGCACGTCCACGCTCTTTGATCGAGCGTACGAAGTCGAGCACCTTCTGCACCTCCTTGATGGCGAGCGCGACGGTGGGCTCGTCCAGCACCACCAGATCGGCGTCGAAGTACATCGCGCGTCCAATGGCGATGCCCTGCCGCTCGCCGCCGGACAATTTCTGCACGGGACTGTCCGCGCTGATGCCTGCACCGCGGAATCCGATCTGATTCCTCAGCACGTCGTTGGTGATGGCTTTTTGCTTCTTGACGTCGATGAAGCCCAGGCGCGTTGTGATCTGCCTGCCGACGAAGAAGTTGCGCCACAGCGGCTGCTTCTCGCCGAGGCTTTTTTCCTGATAGACGGTTTCGATGCGCCAGTCGTGTGCGCGCCGCACCGAGTAGTGCGACAAGTCGATGCGCTCGTCGCGGATGTAGAGCTCGCCGCCGGTGGGACGCACCACGCCGGTCATGATCTTGATCAACGTGGACTTGCCGGCGCCGTTATCGCCGATCAGGCCGACGATCTCGTCGCGCCCGACGGTGAGGCTGACGTCGTTCAGCGCGACCACGTTGCCGTAGGCCATGCGGATGCGCTCCATCCGCACCATGTGCTGATAAGTCCGCTCCCCCATTTATTCTTCCTTGGTCCTGAGCCCGAAGGCTGCGGGTGATTCTACAGAGTTTCTGTCGGCTGCCGCGATGGATCCGCATTGACACAGCCCGGCCGGCCAGTTCATCATAGGAACATTAGTTTCCTTATATGAACGGGGCGTTTACACCGCCGTGTCCCTGCAACTCCTCAGAATCGGCCTGAGCTCGGAGTATCGCGAGCCGCGCATGTTCCGCCAGCCGCCACGGCTCAAATCGGCGTACGACGTCGTGATCATCGGCGCCGGCGGACACGGACTCGCCGCGGCTTATTATCTGGCGCGCGATCACGGCATCACCGATATCGCAGTACTGGAGAAGGGCTACATCGGCGGTGGCAATACCGGCCGTAACACCACCATCATCCGCTCGAATTATCTGACGCCCGAAGGAGTGGCATTCTACGACGAGAGCGTGCGCCTCTGGCAGGACCTCTCGCAGGATTTCGATCTCAATCTGTTCTATTCCACGCGCGGACACTTCACGCTCGCGCACACCGACTCGGCGATCCGCACCATGCGCTGGCGCGCCGAGGTGAACAAGCATCTGGGTGTGGAAAGCGAGCTGGTGGGTCCGGAAGACGTGAAGGCTGCATGCCCGCAAATGGACCTGACGTGCGCCGGTGATGCACCGGTGCTCGGTGCCTTGTTCCACAAACCGGGTGCGATCGCGCGTCACGATGCAGTGGCGTGGGGCTACGGGCGTGGCGCAGATCGACGCGGCGTGGAAATTCATCAGCAGACCGAAGTCAAAGGCATCGAGCTGCAGGAGGGCCGTGTCGCCGGTGTACGCACCAGTCGCGGAAACATCTCCACGCGCAAGGTGCTGTGTGCGGTGGCGGGCTCGACGCCGCGCGTCCTCCACATGGTCGGCCTGCGCTCGCCGATCACCATTCATCCGCTGCAGGCGATGGTCACCGAGCCGATGAAGCCGTGGCTCGATCCGGTGATCGTGTCCGGCAGCCTGCACGTCTACGTGAGCCAGAGCGCGCGCGGCGAGCTGGTGATGGGCGCCTCGCTCGATCCGTACGAGCTGCATGCAACCCGCTCCACGCTCGAATTCGCCGAAGGCCTTGCCCATCACATGCTCGATCTGTTCCCGTTCCTGTCGAGCGCGAAGGTCAACCGTCAGTGGGCCGGCATGGTCGATATGACACCCGACTTCGCGCCGATCATGGGCAAGACCCCGGTGGAGGGCTTCTATCTGGATGCGGGCTGGGGCACTTGGGGTTTCAAGGCGACGCCGGTGAGCGGCAAGACGATGAGCTCGACCGTCGCGAAAGACGAAGATCATCCGCTGATACGCGGGTTCTCGCTGGAGCGATTCGCGCGGTATGAGTTGACTGGGGAGAAGGGGGCGGCTTCGGTTGGGCACTGAGAGTGCTAAACCGAAATGAAGACGCAAAAGGCGCAAAGGAGCGCAAAGGGCGCAAAAAGGAGGACAAATGAATACCGTCGTTCCAGATGTATCGATACGCCGGACGAAGCGGTTGCGCCACCGCAGAGCTCAGCTTGTGTTTCCTTTTGCGTGCTTTCTTTTTTTTCTTTGCGTCCTTTGCGTTGAAGATTTCGGTTTAGGCGAATGAAACTCCTCCCCTGCCCCATCAACGGCCTGCGCCCGATCTCCGAATTCATCTACGGCGGCGAATACCGCGAGATGCCCAACCCCGATGAAGCTTCGGACACGCAATGGGCGGACTACGTCTTCAATCGCGCCAGCCTGCCCGGGATCAAGAAGGAATGGTGGTACCACGCGCCGAGCGGCACCTGGTTCATCGCGGAGCGCGACGTCCAAGCCGACGTGGTACAGCGCACTTACCTGTTGAGCGAGGCGCCCGCCGCATGACCCGGCTCGCGCCCATCGCCGGCGAGTGGATCGACCGCTCGCACGCCATCGATTTCGAGTTCGAAGGCAGACCGTACCGCGGTTTCGCAGGCGACACGATCACCAGCGCACTGTGGGCCTCGGGCGTACGCGTGCTCGGCCGCAGCTTCAAATATCACCGGCCGCGCGGTGTGCTCTCGCTCGCCAATCACGATGTCAACGCACTGGTCGCCGATGGCCGTTCGCTCCACCTGCGCGCCGACGTGACCGCACTCGCGGCGGGGATGCGCCTGTCCCCGGTCAATGTATTCGGCACATTGGCGCGCGACCGCGCACACCTGCTCGACCGCTTCGCCAGATTTCTTCCGGTCGGCTTCTACTACAAGGCGTTCTTCAAGCCGAAGTGGATGTTCCCGCACTGGGAGCGCGCGATCCGCAAGCTGAGCGGGCTCGGCAAACTGGACTTCGATGCACCGCGTGGGCGCACACCCAATCGACATGCGTTTTGCGACGTGCTGGTGATCGGGGCCGGCCCATCCGGCATGGCGGCTGCGCTTGGGGCCGGACGCGCCGGCGCCAGGGTGATCCTGGTCGACGAGAACGCCCGCATCGGCGGCAGCCTGAGTTACGCACGCGGCACGGATGCACGACCACGCGAGCTGCTCGAGCGCATGAACCTCGATATCGCCGCCTGCACCGGCATCCGCGTGATGCCTGCAACGTTTGCCGCGGGGTATTACGCAGATCGCAGTTTCGCGCTCGTCGATCAAGATAAGATGGTAAAGGTGCGCGCCCGCAGCGTCATCGTCGCAACCGGCGTGATGGAGCAGCCCGCCGCATTCCGTCACAACGACCTGCCCGGTGTGATGCTGGCGTCCGCGGCACAGCGGCTGATCCACCGTTACGCCGTACAACCGATGCAAAGCGCGGTCGTGCTCACCGCAAACACCGAGGGCTACGTCGCAGCGCTGGATTTGCATGCAGCCGGTGTGCAGGTCAATACCATCGTCGATCTGCGGGCGGACGCTGAGGAATCAGACGCGGCGCGGGCGGTCTCGGAACAAGGCATTGGCATCATGCGGCGAAGCTGCATCTTCGAGGCTATTGTCACACCGGATCGCTTCGGTGTGCGAGCGGTGACGGTGTGCCGGCTCAACACCGACGACAGCCCCGACTCGGCTTCACGCACCGAGGTGCCTTGCGATGGTGTGGCGATGAGCGTCGGCTTCGCGCCCGCGAACGGGCTTCTGCATCAGGCCGGCGCGCGCATGCTGTTCGACGAAGGCATCCAGCAATTCGTGCCCAATGGGCTCCCCGCGGGCGTGTTCGCAGCGGGACGCGTCAACGGCGTCTACGATCTGACGACGCGCCTGCGCGACGGTGAACGTGCCGCCGCACAGGCGTTGGAACATCTGCGAATGCCGTGGTCCGCCCCGGACGTGCCGGCGCCGCCGGCGCCGCGCTGTCCGAGCTTCGCCTACCCGATCGTCGAGCATCCCGACGGCAAGAACTTCGTCGACTTCGACGAAGACTTGACGGTGCGCGACTTCGCGCGCGCGGCGCAGGAAGGCTTCGATTCCAGCGAGCTGCTCAAGCGCTACACCACGGTCGGCATGGGACCCTCGCAAGGCAAGCACTCCAACATGAATGCATTGCGCATTCTGGCGCGCATCCGTGGACGAAGCATCGGCGATCTGGGCACGACGACGGCCCGTCCGTTTATTCATCCGGTACCGCTGAGTCATCTCGCCGGCCGCGGCTTCACGCCGGTGCGCCGCACACCGCTGCAGTGCCTGCACGAGCGCGCCGGTGCGGTGTTCATGCAGGCGGGTGTGTGGCTGCGTCCCGAGTACTACGCTCGCGAAGGCAAGAGCAAGACCGAAGCCGTGACCGAGGAAGTGCTCGCGGTTCGCCGCGCCGCCGGGCTGATCGACGTTGGCACGCTCGGCAAGATCGAGGTGAGCGGGCCAGATGCGTGCGAGCTGCTCGAGCGCGTCTATACCGGACGTTTCCAGAACCTCAAGGTCGGAATGACGCGCTACGCGGTAATGCTCGACGAAGCGGGCGTGATTACCGACGACGGTGTGGTCGCGCGCCTGGGCGAGCAGCGCTTCTATTTCACCACGACGACCACCGGATCGGCCTCGGTGTATCGCGAGCTGCAACGCTACATCGCGCAGTGGCGGCTCGATTGCGGCATCGTCAATCTGACCGGTGCAATGGCGGCAATGAACCTCGCTGGTCCGCGCTCGCGCGAGATTTTGGCGAAAGTAAGCGACATGCCGCTCGACAACAACGCCTTTCCGTATCTCGGTGCGCGTGAGGGCGTGATCGCAGGCGTGGTTGCGCGCGTGCTGCGCGTGGGCTTCGTCGGCGAGCTCGGCTTCGAGATTCATCTACCGGCGGAGCTTGCGGCGCATGTGTGGGATACGCTGCTGGCAGCCGATGCCGCCGTGACTCCATTCGGCGTCGAAGCGCAGCGGTGGCTGCGTCTGGAGAAGGGCCACATCATCATCGGCCAAGATACCGACGGCCTCACTACGCCGCTCGAAGCTGCGCTGGAGTGGGTGCTCAAGATGGACAAGCCGTTCTTCGTCGGCCAGCGCAGTGTGCAGGCGATGCGCGCACGCCCGATCAAACACAAGCTCATCGGATTCGTGTTCCCGCCCGCGTATTCCGGACCTTCGCCCAAGGAGTGCCATCTGGTGATTCGCGAGGGCGAGATCGCAGGACGCATAACCAGTGTCGCGTACAGTCCCACGCTGAAGCAGATCATCGGCCTCGCCATGGTGGCGCCAGAGATGGCGGCACCGGGTTCGCTTTTCAAGATTCGCGTCGACGGGGGGACCATGCTCGAAGCCGAAGCGGTCGCGGCGCCTTTCTACGATCCGCGTGGCGAGCGCCAGCGTATGAGTCTCGCGCAATTGCAGGCGCGCTACCGCTCTCAGGAGGTCGCATGATGCGAGCCAGCCCGCTGCATGACTGCCTGGCGCGCCTCGACACGCAATGGGGCCGGCTCAACGACATGCCGATCGCAATCAGCGCAGGCGCCGAAGCGAACACGTCGTTGCAGCTCTTGGATCTGTCCGCACTGCGGCGGACAGGATTGAAAGGACCCGGCGCCGCGAGCTGGTTGCAATCGCGCAGCGTGTGCGTGCCGGAGCGCGCAAATTCGTGGAGCGGTTTCGCGGACGGCGGACTCATAGCGCGGCTCGGCCGCAGCGAGTTTCTCCTCGAAGATGCGCCGCCCGGCGCAGTGGTGAGCGCCGTCACCGACGCGCTTGTGGCGCCGGCGACTGGCGTGTATCCGGTGCTGCGTCAGGACGCCGCGCTGATGGTGCGAGGAGAAGCCGTGGACGAGCTCCTCGCACAGACCTGTAGTATCGATTTGTCGGCGGGCGCGCTGGAGGAGCGCGCCGTGAGTCTGACGATGATGGCCGGCATCAGCGTCATCGTCATCGATGTGTCGAGCGCGCATGCCGCACCTTGTTACCGCATCTGGTGCGACGGCACGTACGGCGCGTACTTGTGGGAAACGCTGCTCGAAATCGCGGTGGAGCTCGGCGGGGGCGCAGCCGGCTTGAACGCAATCTATCCCGATCTGCAGGCTAGCGGCGGCAATGCATCGATCCAATCATGACTGACAGGAGACGCCCGTGACCCCGGTCGAAGCGAAGCAATTTCTAAAAGACAACAACGTCAAGTTCATCCTCGCGCAGTTCGTCGACATCCATGGCTCTGCCAAGGCCAAGGCGGTCCCGGCCGAGCACCTCGACATGGTGTTGAGCGATGGCGCGGGCTTCGCCGGGTTTGCGCTGTGGGGCTTTGGCATGGGGCCGCACGGCCCCGACTATATGGCGGTGGGCGATCTGTCCACGCTGCAGCTCATCGCGTGGATGCCAGGCTTTGCGCGCTTGACTACGTACGGACACGTCAACGGCAAGCTGTATCCGTACGACACCCGGTATGCGCTCAAGGTGCAGCTCGACAAGCTTGCGCAGAAACGCATGACGCTATACACCGGCATCGAGCCCGAGTTCATCCTCTTGCGCAAGGATGCCAGCGGCAAGCCTGTGCCGTTCGACGACACGGATACGCTGGAGAAGCCTTGCTACGACTACAAGGGTCTCGCCCGCGGGGCGGAGTTTCTCGAAAAACTGGTGGGCGCAGTGAAGCCCGCAGGGCTGGACGTCTATCAGATCGATCACGAGGACGCGAACGGTCAGTTCGAGGTGAACTACACCTACAGCGACGCGCTCACCACGGCCGATCGCTACATCTTTTTCAAGATGGCCGCCTCCGAGATCGCGCATAAGATGGGTTTGATCGCGAGCTTCATGCCCAAGCCGTTCTCCAATCGCACCGGCACCGGGGCGCATTTCCATCTGTCGGTGGGCGACGGGACCACACGCAATCTGTTCCACGACGACAGCGACAAGCGCGGTCTCGGGTTGTCGAAGACCGGGTACTACTTCCTCGGGGGTCTGCTTGCGCATGCACGTGGCCTTACCGCGCTGTGCGCACCGTCGGTGAATTCGTACAAACGCCTGGTGGTGGGCCGTGCGTTGTCGGGCGCGACCTGGGCGCCGGCGTATATCGCCTACGGCAACAACAACCGAACCTGCACGGTGCGCGTCCCGTATGGCCGGCTCGAGCTGCGGTTGCCCGACGGCTCGTGCAATCCGTATCTCGCGACCATCGGCATTCTCGCGGCCGGGCTCGACGGCATCGCCAACAAGCTCGAGCCGGGCGAGCCGAACAATACCAATCTCTATGAGTGGAGCCACGAGCAGTTGGCCGAAGCGGGCATCAAAGTGCTGCCGCAGAACCTGAACGAAGCGCTCGATGCGCTGGAAGACGATCGCGTGCTGACCGAGGCGGTGGGCAGCGAGCTGTCGCAGGAGTTCTTGCGGCTGAAGCGCATGGAGTGGGTGGAGTACCAGCGGCATGTGTCGAGCTGGGAGGTGGAGCGGTATCTGGAGTTTTTCTAGAGCGCTACCCCCTACACCCAACACAGAGGCACAGAGAACACAGAGGAACACGGAGAAAAGCAATGGATCGATTGCAGCGCTCCCTCCCCTGCGAAGCGGGGGAGGGCTGGGGAGGGGGCGATCGAGTTGGAGAAAGCAACTGCGAGCAAGCGTCAAGCATTCCGAAGCACTCAATGAGTATCGCTTGCTCTGTGCCCTCTGTGTCCTCTGTGCCTCTGTGTTGGGTGTAAGCCTTAAGAGACTCAGGAGATCGAAAATGTGCGGAATCGTAGGACTGCTGGTCAAGAAGCCAGCACTGAAAGAACAGCTCGGCGAGATGATGGTGCCGATGCTGGTGGAAATGGGTGCGCGCGGGCCGGACTCGGCGGGGCTCGCGGTGTTCACCGACAGGCTGAGCCAGACGCAGCGCAAGTACAGCCTGTACGCGCCGAGCTGGGACTACGACTGGGCACCGGTGCAGAGCGATTTCCTTGCACGCTTCGGCGTTGAGGCGGAGCTTGGGATTAAAGGCAATCACGCGGTGCTCGCCTGCGAGCAGACCGAAAGCGTCGTGCGCCATTGGATCAAAGAGCGCTTCCCAGCGCTGCACGTCCTGAGCGCCGGGCGCAGTATCGACATCTATAAAGATGTGGGCCATCCCGCCGAGGTCGCGAAACGTTATCGATTCACTGATCTCACCGGCACACACCTCGTCGGGCACACGCGCATGGCGACCGAATCCGCTGTGACGCCTGCCCACGCGCATCCCTTTACGGCCGGCGAAGATTTCTGCCTGGTGCACAACGGGTCGCTCTCCAATCCATACAGCATCCGCCGCAAGCTCGAACCGCTCGGCATCGCCTTCGATACGGACAACGACACCGAGGCTGCCACCCGCTTTCTCGAATGGCGCCTGCGCGAAGGCGACGACCTGGAGACGGCGCTCACCCGGGGCTTCGAGGAACTGGACGGCTTCTACACCTTCCTCATGGGCACACACGACAAGCTCGCGCTGGTGCGCGATCCGTTCGCGTGCAAGCCTGCGGTAGTTGCCGAAACCGACGACTACGTCGCCATCGCCTCCGAGTTTCGCTCGCTGGCGAAGCTGCCCGATGTGAAAAACGCATCGCTGTTCGAACCCATACCGCAGGAGCTCTACGTATGGCAAGTGCAGTCTTGAATCCGGTGGCGGAGGAGAAGACATTCGATCTCGCGAAGACCACGGTGCGAGCGTTGAACCAGTGGCTGCACACGGATCTCCGCGACAGCGGCGTGCAGCACGTCGAGGTGCTGAACCCGGACGGCGCTCACAGCATTGCGGTCGGCCTCGACTCGCCGGTGTCGATCGACATCCGGGGACACGCCGGCTATTACTGCGGCGGCATGAACCAGCACGCCGACATCACCGTGCATGGCAATGTCGGCTGGGGAGTCGCCGAGAACATGATGTCCGGCAGCGTGCGCGTGAGAGGCTTCGCATCGGAAGCGGCGGGTGCTACCGGTCATGGCGGCCTGCTGGTGATCGAAGGCGATGCGTCGTTGCGCTGTGGGATCTCGATGAAAGGCATCGATATCGTGGTCGGCGGGCGCGTCGGCGATTTCTCCGCATTCATGGCGCAGGCCGGCACGCTGGTGGTGTGCGGCGATGCCGGCGATGCGCTCGGCGATTCGCTGTACGAAGCGGTGATCTACGTGCGCGGGCGGATCAAGTCGCTCGGTGCCGATGCACGCGAGGAGCCGTTCGGTGCAGTGGATCGCGAACGGTTGAGCGGGCTGCTCGCGTGCGCGGGCTTTGCGTACGACGCTAGGGAGTTCAAGCGTGTGGCTTCGGCTCGCTCGTTGTATCACTGGAATGCGGATGCGGATCAGGAGTACT
>JBGQKF010000120.1:0-10282 GCA_041499435.1 Gammaproteobacteria bacterium | reverse complement strand
ATGCTCGCGCGATGAGCCCAGACGTCGCACCTTACGCCGTTCGATGACATTGAGCAGCTTCGCCTGCAGCTCCGCAGGCAGCTCGCCGATCTCATCGAGGAACACGGTACCGTCCTCGGCCGCTTCGATGAGCCCGGCGCGTGCGCCCGCGGCACCGGTGAACGCGCCTTTCTCATGACCGAACAGCTCCGCCTCCATCAATTCGCGAGGCAGCGAGGCGCAATCCACATGGACGAACGGGCGCGTGCGCCGGCCGCTGGAAAGATGCAGCAATCGCGCGGCGACGTCTTTGCCCGCGCCGGTCTCGCCCAGGATCAGCACGCTGGGCCCTGGCTCTCCGGCGGCTGCCATCAGTTTCGCCAGCCGCACGATCTGGTCACGCACATCGTTCACGACCGTGCTCTCACCGAGAAACAGCGCTCCTTCCACCGCGTGGCTGTCGCGACTGCGCGAGTAGTCGAGCTGATGACGCAGGCGAGTGGCCTCTAGTGCGCGGTCGATACCGAGCAGAAGCTCATCCAGGTCGATCGGCTTCTTCAGGTAGTCGGCCGCGCCTTGCTTCATCGCACGGACCGCGTCGTCCACCTCAGCATGGGCCGTCAGGACCACGATCGGTGGCGCTGAGTCGGGCGTGCGCCGAAGCGCCTGCAGAAAATCCATGCCGTTGCCATCGGGCAGGCGCAAGTCGAGCAGGATGAGATCCGGCACCGTGCTTTGCAGCTGCGCATGCGCTGCCGCCAAAGTGCCTGCGACGGCGCACTGGTACCCGGCTTTTCCCAGGCGCTTGCACACGGCGGCTGCAAACACCGCTTCGTCGTCCACCACCAGGATGCGGCACACCTCATGCGCGGCCTCGCCGGCGTCGATCTGGTTCACAACGGACGAGGTGCCGGTCATTACGCCGGGAGGACAATGGTCACACGCGTGCCCTTGCCCGAGGCGGACTCGAACCGCACAGTGGCGCCGTGCACGTCGAACACCTTGACGGCGAATGGAATGCCCAGGCCGGTGCCGTGTCTTTTTGTGGACGGGCCCGGCCGCAGATCGCGCGGGTCCGGGTTGAAGCGCATGCCGCTACCATCGTCTTCGATGCTGAGGACGCTTCCTTGATCAGCCGGAGCAATGCTCAAGCGCACGCTGCCTCCAGTGGGGCTTGCCTCCACAGCATTGAGCACGAGGCCGTATAGCGCCTGCTCGATGAGGTGCGCATCGATGTTCAAATCCAGATCCCGCCGCCACCCGGTGAGATCGAGCCGCACATCGCGCATCGCCGTTTTCCCCTGCAGCATGGTCTGGATATTATCCGCCAATGCGCCCGAGGACCACACGACGCGCTGCGGTTCCAGGGGATTGAGATACGAGAGCAGGGCATGGGTCCACCGCTCCAGCCGGTCGCTCGTCGCAATGATGTCCTGCAAACCGTTGCGCACGTCGCTGGGCAATGCGTTGTCCTGCATCACCTGCGCCATCGCGCGAATACTGGCGAGCGGATTACGGATGTTGTGGGCCACGACCGGAACCAGCGCTGCCAGCGTGGCCTGCTTCTCCGCGCGCACCAGCGATGCGCGGCTTTCCGCGAGCTCCTGTGCCATACGATTGACCGATTGCGCCAGACTCTGCAGCTCGCGGGCGCCGACCTGCGGCACGCGGTGATCGAGCTTGCCGCGGCTGATCATTTCAGTCGCCTGCTGCACCGAGTAAAGCGGCTCGATGATGGCTCGGCGCAGCACCCACGGGGAGCTCAACAGCAAGGCTACCGCGCCCACGATCGGAAGCGACAGCAGGAGCGCGGAGATCCAGACCAGCGCAGCGCGACGCTGTTGCAGCGCTAACTGCTGTAGCGTGAGTTGATTCTCGATCTCGGCGAAGGCCGCTTCATAGCTCTGCAGCGAGCCGCGCTCCAGCTCGCCCTCCAGGAGCGTGCGTCGCTGCGCGAGCGAGTAGCTCGGCCAGTTCTCGATCAGCCCGTCGGTATGTGAACGGATATCGCCATAAGCCCGTCCCAGACGTTGGATCCCTTCACGCTCGATCGCCGTATCAGCGAGCTTGGTAAGCATGGCGAGCCTCGATTCGACTTCCAGCTGGTGCGCGCGGTACTGCGCCGGTGCATCCGGATCGTCGAGAAAGAGCGCGTCGAACACTTCCTTCATCTGGCGATAGAGGCTGCCCCGCATCCCCTGAGTCTCTTCCATCAGGGAATCGATGCGTACCGACTCGCGCGAGGCCTGTTGCCACAGGTATAAGCCAGCGCCACCAATCGCCACAGTGATCAAAACGAGCAGCAGAGCACCCAAAGCGTAGGCGAGCGCCAGCTTGCGCAATGGCAGGGCGGACAGATGCATTCGATGTCGCGGCTCGATTTCGTGGGGCATCGTGGTTGGCTCGCCACCGGGTTTTCCGGTGTACTATTAAGACTCGAATGACTCGGGGTCGCAAATGGAGAACGCCAAGAACATCGAGCGCTACAACGATGTAGCCATCGCGCTGCACTGGTTGGTCGCGATCGGTGTGTTCGTCATGATCGGGCTGGGATGGTATATGACGGACATCCCGAAAGGCACGCCGGCGCGTGCCTTTTTCTACAACCTGCACAAGTCGATCGGGGTTACCTTAGGCATTATCGTACTGATCCGCGCTTTTTGGCGTTGGAAATATCCACCGCCCCCGTTGCCCTCGGGGACCGCGAGCTGGGTAGTCAACGCGGCCAAGCTGAGCCACACGCTGCTCTATGCGCTGCTGATCTTCCAGCCCGTAGTCGGATTCATCGCGTCGAACTTCACCAAGTATGGCGTCACGTATTTCGGCCTGTTCAAGATCGGCCCGTTTTTTTCGGAGAATAAGACGCTCTACGACTTGTTCCAGGGGTTTCACGAGGCAGGGGCTGCGGTGCTGGTGGCTGTGATCGTCATCCACATCGCCGGCGCACTCAAACACTTGATGATCGACAAAGACGGTGTGTTCCACCGCATGATGCCAGGCGGCCGGGTTTGATGCCAAGCGCCCGCGCGCTTGGTATCAAGATGCGCGGCGCGCGCTGCGAGTGTACAGAAAGCCCCCGATGATCACGGTGATGAGAGCGAGCTGCAGGGCGATGCCCTGTAGATTGGGATAGATTCCCAGCAGCGGCACCGACGGGAATGTAATCGGATTGGAAGACAGCTTGCCGGCGCTTTGCAGCGCGGCGATGCCTTGCCCTGCGAACACCACCGCCATAATCGCAAGCAGCACCGAACTTGCCCCGAAGAAAAGCCCCAGAGGCAAGCGCACGGAAAAGCGGGCGATCAGCCAGGCGATCACGATGAGGGCTGCGGTGCCAACCCCGAAGCCGGCCAGTACGGCGGTCTGCGCGCTGCCTTCGGACTCCAGCCATAGCGCTTGATAGAACAGCACCGTCTCGAATACTTCGCGGTAGACGGCGAAGAACGATACCAGCGCGAATCCGAATAAGGTCCCGCCCTTGACGGCGGTGCTGATCTGGCCGCGGATGAAGTCGCTCCACTTCGCGGCATTGGCTTTGTTGTGCAGCCAGAACCCCACGTACAGCAGCAATCCGGCGGAGACCAGCGCGGTAACGCCCTCGGTTACCTCGCGCTGCGCGCCGGTGATGGCGATGAGCTTGCTCGATATGAGCCACGTCACTCCGCCCAACAGCAGGGCGACGATCCAGCCTCCGTGCAAAAACGGCAACCCGTCACGACGCCCGGTGCGAACCAGAAATGCCGCCATGGCTGCGAGCACCAGGATTGCCTCTAGTCCTTCGCGCAACATGATGACGAGCGAGCTCAAAAACGTGGCGGTCGCGGAAACGGAGGGGCCTGCCAGGCGCTGCTGCGCTTCGCCGAGCAGGCCGATCGCGGTTTCGAATTTTGCGCCCACAGCCTCCGCGGACTGCGCCTGCTTGAGCGCATTGCGGTACTCCATCATGGCCGATTCGATCCGGGTACGCAGTTCATGGTCGCGACTGTCCAGGTTTGCTTCGGCCAGTTCGAATCCCTCCAGATACGCGTTCACGGCGAGCTGATAGGCCTTGTCCGCCTGACCGGACTGGTAGCGCCGAAAGCTGTCCTGCAACGTGGCGATTGCATACGCGATCGGCGAAGCTGACGCCGCGCCGGCCTGCACCGGGTTAGCGCGCAGGTACGCGAGCACATCTTCGGCACCTTTACCTCTGCTGCGTGCCTCAATAGGAGTAGTCGTCACTACGGCGGCAATGTCGGGAAATAGGTCACGGCCTTCCCCGCGCTCCCATGCTTCAGCGCCGCGGCCGCGTTGCGCATCGGAGGAAGCGAACCGGCTCACGTAGAAAGCGAGTTGCCAGCGCTGTTCCGGCGCGAGCGCCGAGAACGCGGGCATCGCTGTGCCATTCACGCCCAGTGTGATGGTGTTGTACAAGGCGAATACGCTGCGCCCCGACTGACGGGTGAAGTCGGTGAAGTCGGTGGGTGCCGGTTGCAGGTTTGTGGACTGCGGCCCCTTGCCGTTGCCGGTGACACTGTGGCAGACCGCACAATTTTCCGCGTACATTGCGCCCGCGGTGCGCAGGTCCGGCGCATGGCGCGGGGCTACTTCGACGTTGTATGCCGCGATGACATCGCGCTGGAGCTGCTGCGCTTCGTTGCTCACCGCGGCGCCGTCCGCCTTCGCCTCGATCGACGCGAGGAGATGTGCCGCCTGCTGCGCATATCGATCGCGTCCGGGATTGGCCGGCAGACTGCGAATCGCCCGCTCGATCTGTCCTGCGAACTCGACCTGTTCTGCGTATTCCGACGCGTCGACGATCTTTCCGTCTTTCACGAACTGGGGGTATTCGATCGCGACGTAGTCCAGCAGATGCAAGACCGTCTGCGGGTTGCTTTGGCCCGTTTCGCTGCTCGCAGCGCTCCATCCTGACGACGGAACGGTCAGGATGAGAATCATGAGGAAAGCGCGTGACGTGGCGTTCATAGCAAGACCCGGCCAGTAGCTCGTTGAATAGGAATTATACGCATTACGTCGGTAGTTGTCCCGATCTTCTCTGAGATGCCATGCTTCATAGGAATGAGAGGCAGTTGCGATATTCTTGTCCAATCGTTGCACATTCGCATCTTTGCCTCCGCCAGGGTTTGATTTAGGTCAAATCGATCAAGGTCATGAGGCCTGACTATGCGGTAGCGCTGCGCGATCCAGCTCAACAGGGCTAGTCGTTGCGCCGAAGATTGGGGCTGGGCTCCAGGTCTCGGTTGATATTGACAATCATTCTCATTATTGTGTAGTCTGCTGTAATGATCTCCCAAAAGGTACAGGCGTGTTTATCTGCATCTGTAATGGCGTAACGGAAAAGCAGATCCGCGACGCGGTGCATTCCGGCGCAGGCGACATCGCGCAGCTGCGCGGCAGCCTTGGGGTCGGCGCCGGCTGTGGGACCTGTGCGGCGTTCGCCGAGCAGATCATCTCCGAGACATTGCAGACCGACTCCCTTCCCGAAAATCGGGCCGCGGCCTGATTCCCCTTTCGAGCAACGGGTCCGCGTGATGCAGCGCGTGGGCGGCGCTCGCCAGCCGTTATAATTGGCGCCTCCTACTTTCCCGCCGCTGGAGCCTGGTCATGAAAGGTGATGCCAAAGTCGTCGAATTCCTCACTCGGGTTTTGACCAATGAGCTCACCGCGATCAACCAGTACTTCCTGCACGCCCGCATGTTCCGGCACTGGGGCTTGAACAAGCTCGACGATTACGAGTATCACGAGTCGCTCGACGAGATGAAGCACGCCGACCAACTCATCAACCGCATCCTGTTCCTGGAGGGCCTGCCTAACCTGCAGCAGCTGAACAAGCTGCTGATCGGTGAAAGCGTCCCCGAAGCATTGAAGTGCGATCTGCAGCTCGAGCTGCAGGCGATTCCGCTCTTGCGCGAGGCTATCGATTGCTGTGAGTCGATCGCGGACTATGTTTCGCGTGAGCTGTTCGAAGATATTCTCGAGAGCGAGGAGGAGCACGTCGATTGGCTGGAGACCCAGCTCGCGCTGATCGACAAGATGGGACTGCAGAACTATCTGCAGTCTCAGGCTTAACCGATCAGGCTCGCGAGCCGGGCCCATGCACTCGCACCGCGTTGGTACGATAGCGGCGCTTACCGTGTGCGCGATTGCGCTCGGGGCCTGTGCGTCGGTCGCGAAATCGCCTGGTTCCACTGCGCCCGCTGGAACGGTCACAGCGCCCGCCACCCCGGAACCCCCCGCCGAAATCAAAATCCCGCCGCCGCGCATCGCGCTCGTGCTCGGTGGCGGGGCCGCCAAAGGTTTCGCACATATCGGGGTAATCAAAGCCCTGGAGTCCCAGGGCATCCACCCGGACCTCATTGTCGGGACCAGCGCAGGCGCTGTAGTAGGTGCGCTCTATGCTTCCGGCATGAGCGGCTTCGAAATTCAACGCATCGCACTCGACCTGAAGGAGTCGTCCTTCAGCGATTGGTCCTTACCCGACCGCGGTTTCCTGCGCGGAGAGGCCCTGCAGGAATTCGTCAACAAGATGGTGCAGAATCGCCCGCTCGAGAAGCTCAGTCTGCCCATCGGCGTGGTCGCGACCGATCTGCAAACCGGCGAATCCGTGGTGTTCCAGCGCGGCGATACGGGCATGGCGGTGCGCGCCTCCAGCACCGTTCCAGGATTGTTCCAGCCGGTGCGGATCAACGGCCGCGAGTATGTCGACGGCGGCCTTGCCAGTCCACTTCCGGTGCGCACGGCCCGGCGCATGGGTGCCGACGTGGTCATTGCTTCGGATATCTCCGCCAAGCCGGCGTTGCGCAAGATTCAAGACACGATCGACGTGCTCCTGCAAACATTCACCATCATGGGCAATGCGATCGCCAATCAAGAGCGGTTGGATGCTGATGTCGTGGTCAAGCCGGACATCACTCAGCTCAACTCGACGGACTTCGAAAGCCGGCATCTCGCCATTCTGGAAGGCGAGCGAGCGGGTCTGGCAGCGATGCCGATCCTGCGCCAGAAGCTCGCCGAGCGTGAGGCACGACTGCGAGCCGCGACTTTATCACGGGCCGGCGTGGCGCCTGGCATCCCGGCCGCACACTGAGCGAGCCATGACTACTCTTCACGTTGACGCAATCGACTGGTACTTCGACTTCATCTCACCGTTTGCCTTTTTGCAGGCGGAGATCCTGGCGCGCGATCCCTTGTCCGTGCCGCTGCGCTGCAAGCCGGTACTGTTCGCGGGACTGCTCGATCACTGGGGGCAGCTCGGACCTGCTGAGATCGATGCCAAGCGGCGCTTCACGTACCGGTACTGTATCTGGCGTGCGCACTCGCTCGGCGTGCAGATGAGGTTCCCGCCCGCCCATCCGTTCAACCCGCTCAAGCTGCTGCGGCTGGCGATCGCTGCCGGCGCCTCCTTCGATGCGTGCCTCACGATATTCAGGTTCGTCTTTGGCGAAGGACACAGCGCGGATGACGCGACGGCCTGGCAGCGGCTTACCGAATCGCTTGCACTGCCAGACGCGCAGCAGCGCATCGCGTCCGAGGAGGTCAAGCAACAGCTGCGGCGAAATGGCGAGGAAGCGATTGGACGTGGTGTGTTCGGTGTGCCGACTTTGGCAGCAGGCCAGGAGTTGTTCTGGGGTGCGGATGCTACGGAGATGTGCCGTGGATACCTGGCAGGTGAGGCGATATTCGCGAGCGCTGAAATGCTGCGCGTCGGTGATCTCCCCCAGTCGGCGCGTCGCACTCCGCGCACCGATCAACGCCAGAAATGATTTGAGCGGCTGCGCCAAGTGACGCGCAAAGGTGCAGCCAACATACGAAATCGGTCGATTGCCGACGCCGAGAGCGAATCGACTTCTCGTCCTGAGTCCAGCACGCTCAAACGAATCCCTCCCAGTATCTGGGCGCTCGGTTTCGTCAGCCTGCTGATGGACGTCTCCTCTGAGATGATCCACAGCCTGCTTCCGGTATTCCTGACCACAGTGCTCGGCGTAGGTGCACTGACCGTCGGCTTGATCGAAGGCTCTGCGGAGGCGACTGCGCTGATCGTCAGAGTCTTCTCCGGTGTGCTATCCGATTACCGGGGAAAGCGCAAGCCGCTGGCGGTGGTGGGTTACGCGCTCGGTGCACTTTCCAAGCCGCTCTTCGCTTTGGCGCCGAGTGCCGGATTCGTGCTGACTGCGCGGCTCATCGATCGCGTCGGCAAAGGCATTCGCGGCGCGCCGCGAGATGCGCTGGTGGCCGACATTGCGCCGGCGGAGCTGCGCGGCGCTGCGTTCGGTCTGCGCCAATCCCTCGATACGGTCGGCGCGTTTCTTGGCCCTCTGTTCGCGTTGGGCCTGATGCTCGCCTGGTCGGACGATTTTCGCGCGGTGTTCTGGGTCGCAGTCGTGCCCGGGTTGCTGGCCGTCCTGCTCCTGTACCTTGGCGTACAAGAGCCCGCCCAACAGGCGAGCGTGCGTGGCGAGAATCCGATCCGACGCGAGAATCTGCGGCGTTTGTCCGGCGCTTACTGGTCGGTCGTCGTTATCGGTGCCATATTCACACTCGCTCGCTTTTCCGAAGCGTTTCTCGTGTTAAGGGCGCAGCAAGGCGGGTTGCCGGTTGCGCTCGCGCCGTTGGTGCTGATTGCAATGAACGTCGTCTACGCGCTTGCGGCGTACCCATTCGGCAAGCTCTCGGATCGATTCAGCCACCATAAGCTGCTCGCACTGGGACTCGTCGTGTTGGTTGCGGCCGATGTGGTGCTGGCGTACAGCGGACATTGGACTTGGGCTTGGCTGGGCATCTCGTTGTGGGGCTTGCACATGGCGATGACGCAGGGGCTGCTCACGAGGATGGTGGCGGACACCGCCCCGCCCGAGCTGCGTGGCACCGGGTATGGCTTCTTCAATCTCGTGAGCGGTATTGCCATGCTGCTCGCCAGCGTGCTGGCTGGTTTCCTGTGGGACCGCTTCGGCGCAGCACAGACTTTCGTCGCCGGTGCAGCGTTCAGTGTGCTGGCGCTAGGAGCGCTGCTTGTGCGCGGGCGCGGCGCTGGCTGAAGTATGCTTCGCGTGCCGGAAGCCGTCCCTCCGTCGCGTCTTGTCCCGTCCGGCTGCTAGCCGAGGATTCAAATATCACGGACGGTCCGCTAATATCCATCCCACAACGAAGCGGGCCGGACGTTCAGCTGTGGTATCTGCACCGGGGAGATCATCGTAAAGAGCAGCGCGCAATGGCTCATTGCTGCCGCATTGATCATCACGGCGGTAGAGGTTTCTGCAGCCGACTCCAGCGTTCCCGACGACGTGCCGGACGAGATGCTGCTTCCCGACAGCATGGGACGCACGCTGAAGACGCCTCTTGAGAGTGTCCCGCTTGGTTTGCGGCCAACGTCTCGGCTCGGACTCAAGTACCAAACCCCCGCGACCCATAAAGGCGTCAAGCTGACGCCCGAGGTCGAGGACAAACTGGCGGCCATGCGGGAGGGTCTGTCACCATTCGAGCTGTTCCCGCCCGTTCCCCCGCGCCTGATGCCCTACCTCTATAGTCAAGATGAGTTGGGAAACACAGCATCGCGGCCGGGCGCGCTGATCGATGTCTTTCCGCTCGAGCCGCTGATCCAGGGAGCGAAAACCGCGCTGTCCGAACACGGCTTGCGTTACTCGCTTGAACAGACCTTTACCTACTCCAGCATGAGCGACGTGGAGAGAGGAGATAGTAACCTCGGCAACTACAACCTCGACCTCGTTGCGAAATGGGCAGTGTTCGATTTGCGGGGCGACTCCGGCACCGCCGGCTGGATCAGCACCCAGATCGAATATCAGCACCCCCTCGGCGTCGCCGATCAAGAGCAGAGCTCGCAGAAGAATATCGGCAGCCTCACCAATCCGCTCGGGTTCCGGTCGAGCCACAACGGCTTCCGTGTCCCGGAGTTGGCTTGGCAGCAGTCGTTCGCCGCTGGCCACTTTGTTGTGCTCGCAGGTGTGATCAATCAGGGCAATTACATCGACGTGAACGCCTACGCCAACACCGGCCGTGGTCAATTCATCAACTCCGCTTTGATCAACAGCATGGTGCTGCCGTTGCCGGCCTACAACTACGGACTGAACTTGCAATGGCAGCCGACCGATGATTGGTACACCCTGCTCGGCGGCTCGGTCGGCAACGCATCGGCTGGTCAATCGCCGTTGATCAATTTCAGCTGGCAGAATTGGTCGCTGGAATGGGAGATCGGCTACGCTCCAAGCGACTTCTTGAGCCTGGGCCCGGGCGTGTATCGCCTCCAGCCATTCCTGGCCAAGGCCGGGGGATCGGTGCAGGCCGGTGT
>JBGQKF010000119.1:0-10284 GCA_041499435.1 Gammaproteobacteria bacterium | reverse complement strand
ATAGGCCGTCGTCAACCTGGGCATCAGCTGCCCAACCAGGGCTTGAACCGGACCGCCAAGGAGCGTTGCTTCTTGGTTCCCTCCGCGCTTCGCGCTCCGGCGCTCGGTTAAGCCCGTCACGTTGGGCGTCTGACTGCGTACCCAGGTTAGATGAATAACACGGCCAGCACAATATGAGTGATTTGCCAGGTATTCTGCTGAGGCTTGCTATTGCATGTGCGCTGATCGTTGCAAGCAATGCACCGGCCGACCAGGTGACACGCCCCTATGTCCGAATCGGGCTTGTCGTGGATGGTTCCACCCTAGTCCAAACACGGATAGCGAACGCCCTGCGCGAACAGCTCAATAAGCTTGGTTATGTAGAGGGAAAGAACTTCTCGCTTGAGGAGCGCATGTCCAACGGCGAGCAAACTCGGCTCCCATCGCTAGTGCGTGAATTGCTCGACCGTGACTAATAAATGGCGTCAGACTCGAATTAAAATGCTAACAAATGGATGACCCTAATTAACCTAATTAACGAGGTTCGAAGGAGAGTTGCGCGGTCCCGCCTAGCGGCTGCGCTCCCGCAGGAAGCCTGCGAGCACGCTGGCGGTGTGCGAGCTTGCAGATTGCTTCGCCACCTGCTCCGGCGAGCCCTGTGCGACGACGCGCCCGCCGCCGCCGCCGCCCTCCGGCCCCAGATCGATGATCCAGTCGGCGTCGGCTATGACATCCAGATTGTGCTCGATGACCACGACCGAGTTGCCCGCGTCGACCAGCCGATGCAGGACCCGGAGCAACTTCTCGACGTCGGCCATGTGCAGTCCGACCGTAGGCTCGTCGAGCACATAGAGCGTTCCGCTCGGTCGAGGTGCGAAGCGCGAGCCGCCGGGTCCACTGTCCTGGGGCTTCACCTTCGCCAGCTCAGTGACCAGCTTGATGCGTTGCGCTTCGCCCCCTGACAGCGTCGGGCTTTGCTGTCCGAGTGTGAGATAGCCCAGCCCGACATCTTGCAAAAGTCGCAGACAGTGGTGGATCGAGCGGTGCGCCGAGAAAAACTCGCAGGCCTCGTCCACGCTCATCTTCAGCACTTCGCCGATGCTCCTACCCTTGAAGCGCACCGCCAGCGTCTCCGTCGAGAAGCGCTGCCCGCCGCACGCCTCGCATGCCACCTTGACATCGGGCAGGAAGCTCATCTCGATGGTCTGCATGCCTTGACCTTCGCACGATTCGCAGCGTCCACCGGCGGTGTTGAAGGAAAAACGTCCCGGGCCATAACCGCGCATGCGCGCCTCGCTGGTATCCGCGAACATTTTGCGGATCGCATCCCAGAAGCCGACGTAGGTTGCGGGACACGAGCGCGGCGTCTTGCCGATCGGCGTCTGATCGACCTCCAGCACACGCCCGACCTGCTCCCAGCCTTTCAGATCGCGGCAGCCATGGAGCTGCGGCGTGCGCTTGCGCCGCTCGCCATGGATGAGTTGCACCAGATTGTCGTGCAGGACATCGCGGGCGAGCGTGCTCTTGCCGCTGCCGGACACGCCGGTGACCGCACACAACCGTGCCAGTGGAATGCGCACTCTCACATCGCTGAGATTGTGCAGCTTCGCGCCGATCACCTGTAACGATGCCGTGCGTGTATCGACGGGTCGGCGCTCGAACAGCGGGTGCTTGAGCGGCGCGGCGAGGAAGCGTCCAGTGAGCGAGTCGGGATTGCGCATCAGCTCGGCGGCCGTGCCCTGCGCGACCACGTGACCGCCGCGCGTGCCGGCGCCGGGTCCCAGATCCAAAACGTGCTCAGCGTGGCGGATAGTGTCTTCATCGTGCTCCACCACGATCAGCGTGTTGCCTTTCGCTTCGAGCTTGGACAGCGTATCGAGCAGTACCCGATTGTCGCGCGGGTGCAGACCGATGGTCGGCTCATCGAGGATATAGCACACGCCACGCAGGTTCGAGCCGAGCTGGGCCGCGAGCCGGATGCGCTGCGCTTCGCCGCCCGACAAAGTCGGAGCGGAGCGGTCGAGCGAGAGATACGACAGGCCGACCTCGCTCAAGAAGCCGAGCCGCGAGCGCAGCTCCGCGAGCAGATCGCGCGCAATTTCCCGCGCGCGATCGCGCAGCTGCAGATGCTCGAAGAAGTGAGCCACCTCTGTCACCGGCAACGCAGTCAGATCGGCGATCGAACGGTCGTGGAAGCGCACATGCAGCGCGGTCGGGTTCAAGCGCTTGCCTGCGCAATCGGGACACGGCTCGTCGACCTCGAGCCAGCGCAGCCAGGAGTCGAGCACGGCATCTTCGGTGCCGGTCTTTTCGCGCTCTTCGCTCCAGTCGACATCGGCGAGCGTGAGCCCGGTGCCGAAACAGGTGCTACACCAGCCGTGCTTGGAGTTGAACGAGAACAGCCGCGGATCGAGCTCGGGGAAGCTCTGTCCGCAGGAAGGACACGCGCGCTTGGTGGAGAACACGGCATCGGCGATCTGCGCGTGTCCTTCCATGAGCCCATCGAGCGGCGCAACCACCTGGACGATGCCCTTGCCGAACTCGAGTGCGCGGGCGAGAGCTTCACGCAACGCTTTCTCGTTGGCCGGCTCGACCCGCAGATCGGCTACCGGCAGCTCGATGCAGTGCTCCTGGAAGCGCGACAGGCGCGGCCAGTGATCGGTCGCCAGGAAGGCGCCGTCCACGCGCAGATGGGTGTAGCCCTTGCCGAGCGCCCACTTCGCCAGATCGGTGTAATAGCCTTTGCGCGAAACCACCAGCGGCGCGAGCAGTCCGATGTGTTGGCCGCGGTAGTCGCGCAGGATGCGCGCGGCGATCGAATCCGCGCTCTGCGGCTCGATCGGTACATCGCATCGCGGGCAATACTGCGTGCCCAGTTTGACGAACAGCAGTCGTAGGAAATGGTAGATCTCGGTGAGCGTGGCCACTGTGCTCTTGCGCCCGCCACGGCTCACGCGCTGCTCGATCGCGACTGTGGGCGGAATGCCGTAGATCGCGTCGACATCCGGGCGCGCTGCTGGTTGCACGAACTGCCGCGCATACGCGTTCAACGATTCTAGATAGCGGCGCTGACCTTCCGCGAACAAGATGTCGAACGCAAGCGTGCTCTTGCCGCTGCCCGACACGCCGGTGATCACGGTGAAGCGCCCGCGCGGGATCTGCACGTCCACGTTCTTCAAATTGTGCTCGCGCGCGTTGTGGACGTGGATGGCCTCCGGCGCATAGACCGCGCTGCTCTCGGCTACTGCCAGCGCGACGGGCTCCTGCATGGCCGCGCGCGCCGCCAGCTCCTGCAGCGCGCTCTCATATTCGCGCAATGCCTTGCCGGTGTGTGATACCGGGTGCGCGGCGATCTGCTGCGGTGTACCGTGCGCGACCAGCTCGCCTCCGGCATCGCCGCCTTCGGGTCCCAGATCGATGATCCAGTCGCACGCGCGTATGACATCCAGATTGTGCTCGATCACCAGCAGCGAATGCCCGGCCGCCACCAGGCGGCGCAGCGCCTTCAGCAGCTTCGCGATGTCCGCGAAATGCAGCCCCGTGGTCGGTTCGTCGAACAGAAACAGAGTGCCGCGTCTGGTGGTGGCGCCGAGGCCGTGATGCACCTGCGTCAGGTGACCGGCGAGCTTCAGGCGCTGTGCTTCACCGCCGGACAGCGTCGGCACCGGCTGCCCAAGCGCAACGTATTCCAGCCCGACATCCGCGAGCGGCATGAGCTTGCTCAGCACATCCGGATGCCCGGCGAAGAACCGCACCGCCTGCGATACCGTCATCTCCAGCACGTCGGCGATCGAGCGTGCATCCTCGAAACCGCCCCCGTAGACGGTCACCTCCAGCACTTCGTTGCGATAGCGCCGACCGTCGCAATCGGGACAGCGCAGATAGACGTCGGAGAGGAATTGCATCTCGACGTGCTCGAAGCCATTGCCGCCGCAGGTGGGACAGCGCCCGTTGCCGGAGTTGAAGCTGAATGTGCCGGCGGTGTAGGCGCGCTCTTTCGCGAGCGGCTGCTTCGCGAAGATCTGGCGGATTGCGTCGAAAGCGCCGACATAGCTCGCGGGATTGGAGCGCGTGGTGCGTCCGATCGGCGATTGATCGACCAGCATGACTTCGCCGATCTGCTCGTGCCCGAGCAGCGCGCGGTGCGCACCCGGCATTTCGGTCGGTTTGCCCTTGTGCTTGCGCAGCGCCGCGTACAGCACGTCTTGCACCAGCGTCGACTTGCCGGAGCCGCTCACACCGGTGATACACACCAGCCGATTGAGCGGGATGGCGAGGTCGATGTTCTTGAGGTTGTGCTCGCATGCACCCAGCACCTCTATATAGCTGGGCACAGCCGCAGCGTCGTGAGGCGTAGGCGGCTCGGCGACGTGGGCGCGGCCGACCAGATAGTCCGCAGTGAGCGATTGCCCTGTGCGCACCAGCTCGGAGGGTGTGCCGAAGAACACGACGTTGCCGCCACGCTCGCCGGGGCCCGGGCCCATGTCGAGCAGGCGGTCGGCTTCGAGCATGATCTGCGGGTCGTGCTCCACGACCACCAGCGAATTGCCGGCATCGCGCAGGCGCTTCATCACGCCGATCACGCGCCCCATGTCGCGCGGATGCAGACCGATGGAGGGCTCGTCCAGCACGAACAGCGTGTTGACCAGCGAAGTACCCAGCGCTGTGGTGAGGTTGATGCGTTGGACTTCGCCGCCGGACAGCGTGCGCGACTGACGGTCGAGCGTGAGATAGCTCAGGCCCACCTCGCATAGGAAGGAGAGACGGCTGCGGATTTCACCCAGCAGCAGATCGGTCGCTTCATCCAGCGGCTGGGGCAGCTCGAGCTCGCGAAAGAACGCTTGCGTGCGGCTTGCCGGCAGCAGCATCAGATCATGCACCGTCAATCCCGGCATCGAACGCAACACTGCATCGGGGCAATCGACGCCATGTGGGCGAAAGCGCCGCTCAGCGGGCAGCACGGCATCGGCGTTGGCTCGGCTTCCCAGTCGCCACAACAGTGCCTCGGCTTTGAGACGCGCGCCGCCGCATGTCTGGCACGGCGTGTATGCACGATAGCGCGACAGCAGCACGCGCACGTGCATCTTGTAACTCTTCGATTCGAGCCACTGGAAGAATTTGCGCACGCCATACCACTTGCCGGGCCAGGACTTGCTCCAGCTCACCCAGCCTGCGTCGCCTTCCAGCACCCAGTGGCGATGATTCTCGCCCAGCTCACGCCACGGCACGTCCATCGGCACGTCGTACTTGCGCGCGAAACGCGCCATGTCGTCCTGGCATTCCTTGAAGCTTTGCGTCTGCCAGGGCTTGATTGCGCCCTCGGAGAGCGTCTTCCCTTCGTCGGGAATAACGAGCCCGAAGTCGATTCCGATCACGCGTCCGAAGCCGCGGCACGTTTCGCATGCGCCGAGCGGTGAGTTGAACGAGAACAGGCTCGGGGTGGGCTCCTGGTAGTGGATGTCGCAATCGGCGCAATGCAACGACGTGGAAAATTTCCACGTCGGGTGATTGGTGACCCGTGATTCGTGATTCGAGCCGCTTGGGGCATCGTCGGGGACGACATGTACCTCTAAGCGGCCGTTGCCGACACGCAGCGCGGCTTCCAAGGCTTCGATCACGCGTACCCGCTCCGCGTTACTCATGCGCAGCCGATCCTGCACCACCTCCAGCGATTTACCACCGACCGCGCGGATACGTGTGTAGCCTTGCTGCTCGAGCAGGGTGCGGACTTCTGTCTCGGAGAAATTCGGCGGGATGGCGACCGGGAACGTGATCTCGAGACGCGGATCGCCGGCTTGCGCGGCGCGCCGCTCGACCTGTGCATACACTGTGTCGGGATTGTCCCGGTGCACCGGTTGTCCGCAGCCACGGCAGTAAAGTTGTGCCGCGCGCGCGTACATGAGTTTGATGTGGTCGTTCAGCTCCGTCATCGTGCCCACGGTGGAGCGCGACGTGCGCACCGGGTTGGTCTGGTCGATAGCGATCGCGGGCGGGATGCCGTCGATGCGTTCGACTTTGGGTTTGTCCAGGCGATCGAGGAACTGGCGTGCGTAAGGCGAAAACGTTTCGACGTACCGGCGTTGGCCTTCCGCGTACAGCGTGTCGAACACCAGGGAGGACTTGCCGGAACCCGAGACCCCGGTGACCACGATCAACTCGTTGAGCGGTATGCGCAGATCGAGATTCTTGAGATTGTTCTGGCGCGCGCCGTGGATCTGAATGGCTTCGCCGGTGCGACGTAAGAGATTGAGGTCTCGCGGTTTCATTCTGTGAGGAGTTGATTCGAATGCACTGGAGAAGGTCCAGCGCGAGCGGTATTGTACAGGTTGGTTCGCTGACGCGAATTCGTGCATCTGCTACACGCGACGCACGGCGGCAAGAAGCTCCAAGGGAAAACCCGACAGAAAAGACCGACTCTCCTGGGTGCGCAAATAATTTCGATCTGCTGCATGGAACGATAGCGCGGTCCGCGACTCACTAGACGTTGAGCGCGCTTGACCGTAGGTGCACGTCCATTCGCTGCAAGGTATGATGGCGGCCGCGGTATGCCGGTTAGATTTAAAACCTCATGCACATCATGGCTGGATTTTCAGTGCGGGTATGCGGGTCCCGCCTGGGCTTGCGGCCCGGTGCACAAGCGACGTAGTTTCACCGAATGGCGAGTTGCCGGGCCGGCGCGCATCGCGACGGTTGGGCGTTCCTTCTATCTTTGACGGGCCCCGGTGCCCGATCCATCCTGACCATGTTTGCAATGCCTCCGGCCACACAGGCTCTGATCCTGCTGAATGTTGTGGTGTTCCTGCTACAGTCGGCCATCGGCAATCAACTGATCGGCCCGTTCGCGCTGTGGACCTTCGGCGCCGGCGACGCGCCGTCCAACTTCCACATCTGGCAGCTCGTAACTTATGGTTTTCTCCACGGTAACCTCACTCACCTGTTCTTCAACATGCTGGCGCTGTTCATGTTCGGATCGGACATCGAGCGGCTGTGGGGACCGCGGCGCTATCTGGTCTACTACTTTGCGTGCGTGGTGAGTGCCGGCATTGCACAACTCGCCGTCTCCTCGGTCATGGGCTCCGGATCGTATCCGACCATTGGCGCCTCGGGCGGCGTCTTCGGGGTGCTACTCGCCTTCGGCATGATGTTCCCGAGCCGGATGGTGATGCTGCTGATCCCGCCGATTCCGATGCGCGCGTGGGTGCTGGTCCTGGTGTATGGTGCCATCGAATTGTTCATGGGCATCACCGGCACCCAGAGCGGTGTGGCGCACTTTGCGCACCTGGGGGGAATGGCCGGGGGCTTTCTGCTGATTCAGTACTGGCGCGGCCGCCTGCCGATTCGGCCCAGCCGGCGCTGAACCGCGCGAACCTTCGCGCTGTGGCGGTCTTGAGCGCTCCCGCGACACGTGATACGGTTACACTCCCTGTCTGGGGAGCCGGTTGCCAACCAAGTTCCGAGGGCACGCATGAAGTATCCGATCACAACTATAGCGATGCTGTTGACCCTCGTGCCGATGGCGGCCACTGCACAAACCGACCCGGCCAGGGCCAAGGAAATATTCGACCAGATGTGCGCTGGGTGCCATGGCTACCGCGGCGATGGAGGCGAAGGACACCGAGGCGGGTTCAGTCCTCACATCGGAACGCTCGCCAACAAGGAGTACATGGCCGAGGTGCCCGACGAATATCTCGTAATGATCATCAAGAAGGGGGGCGCTTATATGGGAAAGATCGCGACCATGCCCGCTTGGGAGAAACGGCTGAACGATGACGAGATAAACAGCATCGTTGCATACATCCGAACGTTTTGAGTCCGACCGATCGCTGTTGCGTCATCCTGCAGAATGGAGGCGTCGCGGAGGATCTGAAGTGGTTGGTGTTTGAGGAGTGCTGCAGGGGAAGGGAGATTTCAACCGAGGAGGAGATAAAAAATGAAGATATTAAGGTATGCGGCAATACTCGCATTTGCGGTAGGGTCCATGTCGGGGTCCGCTTTCGCCCAGGACCGCGCAAAGGCGGAGCCAGGCGGTCCAGCAGGGAAATGGTCTACGCGCACACCGGTCACGCCGGACCCGAGCAAGATCGTGGTTCCCCCGGGGTACAAGGTGTCGGTGTTCGCGGCCGGCCTCGATACGGTCACGTCCATCACGGTCGATAAGAGCGACAACGTCTGGGTTGCCATTTCTGGCAACACCTTCGGCTTTCCCCCGACAGGCATCGACAAGCCTCACGTCAAGATCTTCGACAAGTCCGGCAAGCTGATCAAGGACAACGTCGGTCTGGGCATGTTCAAGTCGTTTGCTCTGAACTAAATCGGCTACTGCGCGGAGAACGGCCGCACCTACGTCGGGGACTACAGCTACGGCATCTGGGAGATCGACGGTGTGAACGGCACGCCTAAGCTGATCATGAACGAGGTTCCGATCGGTGACCACGCGTTGGGCGGTATCATTTGCCGGGACGGTTGGCTGTACTACGCGGTGGGCGCGCCGACCAACTCGGGCTATTCCGATCCGGATATCCATGGTTGGACCGATGCGATCGATCCCTACTGGGAGAAGCGCACGCCCGCAGGCATTCCTGCGCTGCCGCGCGATCCGCCCTGCCGGGATATCGTGCTGACGGGACTCAACATCCGCGACAGCCAGGGCAATCTCACGGGCGCGTATCTGCCCAAAGGCACCCCTTCCAAGCCGGGTCAGGTGATCAAGGCGCAAATGCCCTGCGGTGGTGGCATTCACAGGGCGAGGCTGAAAGCCGACAGCAGCTACACCCACGACGACTGGGAAGTGTATGCGATGGGATTCCGCAACATGTCCGGTCTGGCTTTCGGCCCCAAGGGCTCGCGGTTTGAAAATGCCCTGGTCGTCAGCGACAACGGAATGAACGACAAAGGCAATCGCCGTGTCGCCAACGGGTCCGAGAAGCTCTGGGTCGTGACCGAGAAGGGTCAGGATGGGGGCTTTCCCGACAAGGAAGGCGCCCACTTCGTGAACATCAAGCGCTACGGACCCGACACCTATCGTGGGAACAAGTTCGACCCCACCCGGCCGAACCCGCAGCTGAACATCGGAGACAAGCCATTCGTTCCGACGCTGCCGCCCTATCGTTTCATCGACCACTCGATCGGGGTCCGGGGCACGCCGCTGATCGTGGCGAATCCCAATCCGAACGGCTACCTCACCCCGGTGCTCGAATGGGACACGAATAACCCGATGGACGGGATCGCTTGGGCGCCGAAGGCCTTCGGGACTGGCCCCGACACGCTTTTCGCCGCCGTGTTCGGCATCATCGACAACGGGCCGGAAAGCCTGACACCGATGTGGCCGGTAATTGTGAAGGTCGAATTCTTGAATCCGACCGGCGTCAAGTGGTCGATCTTCGCCCACAACATCGATCCCGGCCCCAACGCCTATCAGAAGAAGGAGAACCGGGGCGGGTTTGAGCGCACCAACGACGTCGAGTTCAGCATGGACGGCAAGACCATGTACGTTGCGGACTACGGCGAGCTCTACGTGAACTACCAGATGGAATCGCCGTTCTACACGACGCCCAAATCCGCGGTCGTCTGGGCCATCACGAAGGAGTAGGTCAGATCAGTTCTTCCCGTCCCGGTGGCTGCGGCCGCCGGGACGGGGATCTTTCCAATTTCCAGAAAACCCCGATCCGGGCGCTCGCGAGTGCGCCCACGGCTAACCTGCAACTACCGAAGCGTACGGGTGAGCTTCTGGTGCAATTCCAAAAGAATCGGGTCTGACGCCAGGTTTGCACCATTCACCGTAACTGTGGCTGCGAACGTTCCGTCGTCAAGTTCGCGCAGATCATGCAGCACGATCCGCTTGGACTGGTGGATCATGCTGGCGAGCAAGGCATTGAGGCGGTCGCGCACCGCAATGGAAATGCCATCGTCGCCGGGCATTCGCGCAACGCCATCGGGACGCACGCGATGCAGTGACTCCTCCGCAGGACGCATCGGTTCGATCCAGAACCGACACCAGCCCGCCGACTCACAGCCGCGAAACTGGGCCTCCACCGCCGCGGCGTGCCCTGGGTGGGGTACAGAGGGGTCCGCGCGAATTGTCATAGGCACGGACAGCAAGCCAAGCAAGGCGGCGGCAGGAAGCAACTTCGGTGACGCTTTGAGCGGGACGAGCATGGACGGCGTTATATCAGATTTCATTTTCGGAAGGCAGCACCATCTCGAAGAACTGATCGCGCTGCAGCATCTATGCAAGGGCGGTGGCCCACACCGCTTTTTTTCGCTATGGCCTAATCGCCTACGGCGGCAACAGCATAATAATGTCGT
>JBGQKF010000118.1:0-10322 GCA_041499435.1 Gammaproteobacteria bacterium | reverse complement strand
CTTGGTCGCCGCCACCACGCGTGGCAGCTCGGTGGAGTTGATCACCTCCTTGTTGTTGAAGCTGAGAATCACGTCGCTTGCCTGGATCCCCGCCTTGTCTGCGGGACCGCCCTTTTCGACCGAGTTCACCAGCGCGCCGGCTGCCTTGGACAGCCCGAACGAGTCCGCCAGCTCCTTGGTGACTTCCTGGATAACGACGCCGATACGGCCGCGGCTCACGCGCCCGGTCGTCTGCAATTGGCGCGCGACATCGAACGCCACGTCAATCGGGATGGCAAAGGAAAGACCCATGAAGCCGCCGGTGCGGCTGAAGATCATGGAATTCATCCCGATCACCTCACCCTTCAAATTGAATAGCGGTCCGCCCGAGTTTCCAGGGTTGATCGCGACATCGGTCTGGATCAGCGGAACGAAGTTCTCTTGCGGCAGAGTGCGCTCCTTGGCGCTGACGATGCCTGCGGTCACCGTGTTCTCGAAACCGAAGGGAGAGCCGATCGCCACGACCCACTGGCCGACGCGGGTCTTTGCGGGATCGCCGATCACGACCACCGGCAGTCCACTGGCATCGATCTTGAGCACCGCAACGTCGCTGCGGCGATCGCTTCCGATCACCTTCGCCTTGAATTCGCGCTTGTCGGTGAGGCGTACCGTGATGTCGTCGGCGGCCTCCACCACGTGGGAATTGGTCAGAATGTAACCTTCCGGGCTGATGATGAACCCGGAGCCGAGCGAGCGCGTCTCGTAATCGCGCGGCGGCTGCGGTGGACCGAAGCGCCGGAAGAAGTCGTAGAACGGATCCTCCTCACCGCCGCTGCCGGGAGGTGCAGTCTGGCCGCGCACGGTTTGGGTGGTACTGATATTGACCACCGCCGGGCCCTGCTTCTCCACCAGGTCCGCGAAATCGGGCAGGTCGCGCCCCTGTGCCAGCAGGCAGAACGGGAACAGCAGAAAAGCTGCCAGAAGGAGCTTTCTCAGCATTTTGTATCCTTATCGCAATTCGTGAGATTCTCGCTGCTTGCGAAAGCCGGGATCGTCACCGGTTACAGGCGGTCGAGTCGCAACAAGGGCAACCGTCCCGCGCCATTCTCCCGAGTTGAGCATGAGCTACCCAGGCCAGCGGCGCCAGCATGACGCGAGCGTGCGGTGCGGTCAACCGCTCACTGGCCTTTGAAGCTCACCGAGTTGGCCATCTGCATAACCGTGACCGCGGGCGCTTCGCCCAGCACCGTAACCAACTGATCAGGGAGCGGCCGCGTGTAGATGTTGACCGCGCCCTGGTGGGTCAGGCCTTCCTGGAACTTGCGTTTGGTGGGAAGCGGCTCGATGAAAACCGAGACGGCTGCCAGGCCGTCCGAATAGACCAGGTGCGCGACCGGGGATTGTGCCCCGGTCTTGAAGCGCTTCATCTCCATCACCTTCTTGAAGCCCACCGGCTGGCTCTTCACGGTCCAACCGGTATCGCCCGGCTCGGAAGAATCCGGGCCTGCCGGCTCGCGCCGCCAGTCTCCCGTGGCGAAGCTGGGACGTGTTGACTCGCGCGTAACGCCCGAACCGATGATGAGTTGGGTGAAGACGAACTGCTCTACGACGTGGTCGTTCTCGTCGACCATGCGTGCCTTGAGGAGCAGACCGGTCGTGACCTCCGCCCACAGCTTGTGCCCATAGCGAAACCCGTCGCGAGGCTGCAGGATCAGCGCCTGTGCATCGTAACCGGCGATGCGCTCGTGCTCACCCTTGCGCAGGTTATAGTTCTCGGTGAGGCTTGCCAGCTGGTCGGGCAGCAGTGCCGGGAAATTCCGGCGCGGTGTGCGCTTCTCGCGCTTCACCACGCGGTGCTCGGCGTCGTAGGTGAGAATCTCGTTGTTGTTGCGGATGATCTCGCGCTTGGGCCCGTCGAGCGTTTCCAGCTTTTCGTACTCGCCGGTGCGGTCGAAGTAATGCGTGATGCGCGAGGTCTCGACTTGATCCCCGTGCTGATACACGAAGGTCCCGCTATAGTTGAGCTGGCGCGCGGCCCGCGCGATGCGCTCCAGCCACGCCAGCGGATCGCTCTGCTCCAGCGATTCGGCCAGCACGACGCCGGCGCAGAACTGTAGCAATACCAGACCCGGTACCAGTACGACGTGCGCCCGCCTCATTGCGTGCTATCCGCATCCTTGAAGGAAAGCGTGCGCACATACGAGGCCGCGCCGTGCATCGCCGAGGTCGGCGAGAATTCCTGATGCGCGAGGATGTACTCGGTCACCTGTCCGTTGGCCTGTGCGGCAACCGGGGCAATCGCTGCAACTTTCGGCGCCGCCGCTGTGAGCGGAGCCGGGGACGTGAGCTTCGCTACGTCTGCTCTGCCGGGCTGCGAGGATGGCGCGGATAGCCATCCGCCTACCATGACTCCGGCAACCGCCGCTGCGGCCGGAAGGGCAACGCGCGCGATCAGCGTCTGCAGACGTCGGCGCGGGGCAAGGATGGTGGGCTCAGCCTGCAGGCGTGCGCTCACGGAGGCGACCAAATCGACGCGCGTGCCGGCTTCAGCGCGCAGCACGTCGCGGATCAGATGGTAGTGGTCCCAGCACCTGGCAAGCTCCGGATCCTTGCTCAGGCGGCGGATATGCATACCGCATTCGTGGCTTTCCAGTTCCCCGTCCATCAACTCTGATATTTTTTCCATTTACCACCTCTTGTCTTTGCTCGTCTCGAGCAACGGCCGCAAGCGCTCCGCGATCGTCTCCCGCGCGCGGAAGATGCGGCTGCGCACCGTCCCGATCGGGCAATTCATCACCGTCGCAATCTCCTCGTAGCTCAAGCCGTCGATCTCGCGCAGCACGATCGCGGTGCGCAACTCTTCGGGCAACGCCTCCATCGTGTCGTTGACCGTCTGCGCGATCTGCTTGCTCATCAACTCGTTCTCGGGGGTGTTGACGTCCCGCAGCTGATCACCGTCTTCGAAGTTCTCGGCATCCTCGCTGTCGAACTCGGTGGTGGTCGGCGCACGCCGCCCCATCGCCACCAGGTAGTTCTTGGCGGTATTGATGCCTATTCGGTACAGCCACGTGTAGAAAGCACTCTCGCCCCGAAAGGACGGCAGTGCCCGGTAGGCTTTGATGAAAGCCTCCTGCGCCACATCCTCCACCTCGGCCGGGTCGCGGATGAACCGAGACAACAGCCTCGCCAACTTGCGCTGGTACTTGGCCACGAGGAGCTCGAACGCCGACTTATCTCCCCGCTGTGCCCGTTCGACCAGCTGCTGGTCAATCTCACGGTCACCCATGTTGCCCGGTTGCCTGAAGAGCCAATAAAAAAGCGCGAACTGCTATTGAGTCGCGCGAACGCACAAGTATAAACGTTGCGCGCTGCTTTCAGGGAACCGCGCCACAGACTGTGATGGCAGAGACAGCTGCCGGCTCCCGTTAGTTCATCCACCCGTAGGGTTACTGCCGCTGGCGCGCTCCCCCGGGCGAGGACGCGCGCGAGCGGCTACCCCTCGACGCTCAGCTTGCGGCTTGGTCCGCGCCACTGGTACGACCAGCGCAACGCCACCGCAACCAGACCCGCAGACGCCGAAACGCATCGCGATCGACACAGTCGGCACTGATCAATACCGAGCGCACCCTCCATGTGCCCTCGGCGCGCAGATTCAAAACCGTCAGAACCCGCGACAGAAAACTCGATCCAGCTACTGCGTACTGCAGCCATTTGCCATCTGCAGTGCATGCAGACAGCGTGCAATCCTCGTACAGCTCCAGCTCGACCAGCGCGTCTGGAGCGGTGCGAAAAGCGTGCCTGCGGACACTCCATGCGGCACTGACCAGGAGCGCCGCGCAAGCCGCACCGCTCATCAGCACCGGCAGCGGCGATGCCAGCAAAGCCGCTGCTCCCACGGCGTGAGCCGCACATAACGCAGCCGCCAGCCGATTGGAGCGCTGCAGCCGCAGGTGCAACGGCCCGTTCATACGACGCGCAACCCGTGCCTCATCTGAGCTTGCCCGCGACGTCCTATAATCGGCGAATGGCTCAACACCCCGCCGACACGATGAATGCTACCTGGCCCGACATACTGACTCAGCGCGGCGCAAGGCTGAACGCCGCCGGCGACTGGCATTTCGACCCGCCGCCGGCACCCCCCGCTGCGAGTCTCATTCCGCTGCTGCGCGAGGCCTCCATTCGGGTACTCGGCGAGGACGCTCAAAGCTTCCTGCAGGGACAACTGTCCAACGATATCAGACACGTCTCTGCCTCCCAAGGGCAGCTGGCCGCGTACTGTACGCCGAAAGGGCGGGTCCTCGCTACGTTGTCGGTGTGGCCGCATGATAATGGCTACGTCCTGCGCCTGCCGGCCGAGCTCGCTGCCCCGATCCGCAAGCGACTCCAGATGCACGTGCTGCGCTCGCGAGTGGCGCTCGAGGACATCTCGGGTGACGTGGCGTTGCTTGGAGTGGCCGGAGCCCAATCGGTTCCGCTGTTTCGCGAACACTTCGGCACAGCACCAGACAGCCCGTTTTCGGTGGTCACTAGCTCAGAGGTAGCCGCCATGGCCCTTCCTGGCGATCGCATTGAAATCGCGGCGCCGCGGGAGCAGGCAGTTGCCTTATGGGACCACCTTATAGCTGCTGGCTGCACGCCCGCTGGCCAGGATCACTGGGACCGCATGGCCATTGCGGCCGGCGTTGCGACGGTGCTTACCGCCACCAGCGATCAATTCATCCCGCAAATGCTCAATCTGGAGCTGTCCGGTGCGGTCGCGTTCGACAAGGGTTGCTATCCAGGGCAGGAGATCGTCGCGCGCAGCCAGTACCTGGGGCAGGTCAAGCGCCGCTTGCATCGCTTCGCCAGCCGCCAGCCTGCCCAACCCGGAGCGACACTACTGATGCCTGGGGGCTCGATCGGAGGCATGGTGGTCAACGTCGCGCCGACGCCGGCGGGCGAGTATGAGCTGCTGGCTGTGATTTCGCAGGAAGCAGCGGACGGTCCGCTCCAGCTTGCGCAAGAAGGCTCGCCGCTGCGGCATCTGCCGCTGCCTTACGAGCTGCAGGCTGCGCCCGTTCGCGAGAGCAGCGATGGCGGCTAGCTTCTATATCTATTACCGCGTGGCCGATGGTCTGCACGCGCAGGCGCTGGAGCGTGTCGGCGCGTTGCAGCGACGCCTGCGCCTGGATGCCGGAGCACAGTGCCGATTACTGAGGAAGCGCGGCGAGAACAATCTGTGGATGGAGGTCTATGACCGCATCCCCGACGAAGCGGCATTCGAGGCGGTTCTTGGCGCCGCCGTGCACGAGCTGGCGCTCGATGAAGTGCTGATGCCGGGCTGGTCGCGCCGCGTCGAATGTTTCGAGGAGTGACGGCGTGTGCCTGATTCTGTTCGCAGTCGATGCTCACCCCGAGCTCCGCCTCATTGTCGCTGCCAACCGGGACGAATTCTTCGCGCGCCCTTCGGCACCGGCCGGCCCCTGGCCGGGTGCCGAACACGTCATCGGCGGTCGCGATCTGGAGAAGGGCGGGACATGGCTCGCGCTGGCACAGGGGAGGCGCCTTGCCGCAGTCACCAACTATCGCGATGGCGCCCGCAACAAAAACGGCACGCGCTCACGCGGTCTCCTGGTGAACGATTTCGTGCTCTCGCGCGAGACGCCCGGTGAATTTATCGAACGGCTTCACCGCAACGCCGACGTCTACGATGGCTTCAACCTCATAGTTGCGGATAGCGGAGAAGTCTGGCACTACAGCAACATCGACCGGCAAGGCACGCGCGTAGCGCCCGGCGTGCACGGGGTAAGCAATCATCTCCTCGATACGCCGTGGCCGAAGGTCGCACGCGGCAAGGCCGCCATGGCGGCGGCTTTGTCGCAACCGCGCGAGGCGTTGATCGCCAGGCTGTTCGAGGCATTGAGCGAAGAACGCCGTGCGGCCGACCATGAACTCCCCAGCACCGGCATCGATCAAGAATGGGAGCGCGTATTGTCGCCCGCGTTCATCGCCACGCCGGCGTATGGCACCCGCGCTTCTACTGTCGTGTTGATCGAGGACTCCGGGGCGGCGAGATTCATCGAACGGAGTTACGACGCGGGGAGAGACAGCGCTGCGGCGGTGCGCAGCTTTCAGATCCCCGTTCACCGCGCATCGTTGCCGACCCTGTGACTATCCACGCCACACGATCTACGCATACGCTGATGAGCAATACCGGCATCGAGGAACGGTTTGCCCTCTGCGACAAAGCCATGTCGGCGGTAAAACTCCATGGCCTGGAGCTGTGCGTTCAGCACGACCTCACGCATGCCGCGCTCTTCAGCAATCGCGATCAGTGCTCGCAGCAATGCCGAGCCGACGCCGCGTCCGCGCCACCCGGCCAGCACCGCCATGCGGCCGATATGGGCGTCGGGGAGCAGGCGTCCCGTACCGATTGCCGTACCCTGCTCGTCCTCCGCGAGGACGTGCACACAGTCCACGTCGATGCCGTCCCATTCCAGCTCGATCGGGACGCTCTGCTCGTGCACGAATACCGCCTCGCGTACGGCGCGCAGCTCACCGTGATCGCGGCCCCAGTCTGCAAGCCGCACGTGAAACGATGGGATCATCGCAAGAATTATAACCACCGCGGGTTGCAGTCCGTGGTCCACGCCTGTGCGCAACCGCTGGGATGAAACGCAGGCCGGTCATTGGACCGGCGAGTTAGAGGCATGCGTCTACGTTTCACGCCTGCTCGGCGAGGAATCCTCGCTCGTGCTCTATGGTGGCGGAAATACTTCGGTCAAGGTGAAGCGCGACGACGAGGACTTGCTGTACGTGAAGGGCAGCGGCGCTGATCTCGCGCAAGCGGAGGCACGCGACTTCACCCCCGTGCGCCTGCAGCCGGTGCAGCGCCTCATCGACGCCGCCCAGCTCAGCAACACTGAGCTCGCCCAGGCGGTAGCTCGACAAGTGCTCGGCGGCAGCGTGCCACGGCCGTCGATCGAGACCCTCCTCCATGCGGTCCTTCCGCATCGGTTTGTCCTGCACACCCATGCAGACAGCATCCTCGCAGTAACCAACACCGAGCATGGCGAGAGCATCGCGGCCGGCATCTTCGGGGCGCTTGCGCCGCGGGTGCCGTTTCGCGAGTCCGGTTTCGATCTGGCCAAAGCGGCGCATGAGGTTTATCAAGCTCATGCGGGGGCGGAGACGATCGGGCTGGTTCTGCTCCATCACGGTGTATTCAGCTTCGGCGACAGCGCGCGAAGTGCGTACGAGAACATGCTCGAGCTGGTCGGACTGGCCGAGCAGTTTCTGCGGTCGCGTGGCGCCTGGGAGCTCGGGAAGAGCACCGACCCATACGATTGGAACCCGGCCGAGGTCAGTGCGCTGCGGCGTAGCCTGTCGTGCGCCGCTGGATTCCCGCTAGTCATCCAGTTGCAGGACACACCGGAGCTGCGCGCATTCGCCCGCAATCCGCATGCAGCGACCTGGTGGGATCAAGGCCCGGCCACTCCGCAGCATGCCGTATTCGTCAAACGCAAGCCGCTGGTCGGCCTTGGCGTCGAAGCCTACGAGCGCGAATACCGCAGCGAGGTGGCTCGGTATCGCCCGGAGACTGATCTGAGAACGCTCGGACTTGACCCGGCGCCGCGCATGGTGATCGATCCTCGCCTCGGTATCTGGGCTGCCAGCATCGATGCCGAGCACGCACGCATGACCGGTGAGATTTTCCGCCATGACGTCGAGATCATCAGCCGCGCCAGCGGCCACGATCGCTATGCCGGCCTCCCACGCGCGGCGATTCTCGATGCGGAGATCCACTACGGCGGTTTCGAGGCGAAGGCGCGAGCGCGATACGCAGAGCACGATTGTCTACTTGGCGAAGTGGCACTGGTCGCCTGCGGCACCGATGAAGGTCCGATGGCGCGCGCACTCGCGAGCCGCGGCGCGGAGGTCGCGATGGCCGGACCTCAAACCGACCCGGATGCGACACTCAGCCTGAACAAGATCGCGAATTCACCGAAGCCGGCATTACGTGAGCTCGTCCGGCAGGTCGGTGGGCTCGATATCCTCGTGATTGGGCCGGGATGGGAGAACTGGTTATCGGAGTGCGTCGAGTTGTTGCGGTACGCGCCACGCGGTGGCAGGATCGTACTGAGCGGGCCGCACGCCTGGTGTGCGACGATGCGGGCGACTATCGGGGCAAAAGAAGGACTAAGCGTACGATGTAACGAGCGGTCCGCGCCCGACTCCGCATTCGTGCAAATGTGCCTGCCCGACGCTGATACCATGGATCTCGCATGAATCTGCCGCGTCCCGGTCTGACCCAGCAAGCGCGGTTGGAAACACTGCGCTGGGGTGATGGTGTTTTGGAGTTGATCGATCAGCGCCTGCTGCCGCTGCGTTTCGAGTATCGTCGCTGCAGCTCGGCAAGCGAGGTGGCTGAGGCCATCTCGACTATGGTGGTGCGCGGTGCCCCGGCAATCGGCGTTGCCGCCGCCTATGGGGTTGCGCTGGAGGTTATGCACGAGGCATCGAAATCACGCGATGCGCAGCTCGCTGCATTCGAACGCGCCTTCGCCGAGCTCGCCGCCAGCCGGCCCACCGCCGTCAATCTGACATGGGCGCTCAATCGGCAGCGTGCGGTGGTGCTGCACACGAGCCAGCTCGAAAACGCCGATCTACCCACTGCTCTGCTGTACGAAGCGCACTCGATTCTGCACGAGGACATCGCGACCAATCAGACGATCGGGCGTCATGGCGCCGAGTTGATTAAGGACGGTGCGCGGATCCTCACCCATTGCAACGCCGGAGCGCTCGCCACTGCCGGGCACGGGACGGCATTGGGGGTGATCCGCTCAGCGATCGCAGCAGGTAAGCGCGTCAGCGTATTCGCTGACGAGACGCGACCGCTGTTGCAGGGCGCGCGGCTCACCGCGTGGGAGCTCGCGCAGGACGGGATTCCGGTTACGGTTATCGCAGACAGCGCCGCGGCTTTTCTGATGAAGCGCGGTGAGATCGATGTGGTGTTGGTCGGCGCAGACCGCGTTGCGGCCAATGGCGATACCGCAAACAAGATCGGTACGTACCCGCTGGCGGTACTGGCGCAGCGCCATGCCGTCCCTTTCTACGTGGCGTGCCCGCTGTCCACGATCGATCCGGCATTAGCGCACGGGGACCTGATCCCGATCGAGGAGCGCTCGGCCGAGGAAGTAACCGGCGCTGCCGGTGTACGGTGGACGCCGCCGGGAATAGCGGTTCGCAACCCCGCGTTCGACGTCACCCCGGCTGCTTTGATCAGTGCTTTGATTACCGAGCGCGGTGTGTTAGTGCGCCCGGACCGCGACGGGCTCGCCGCGTTGCTGGCGGGCTAAACTGTCGCCCCACCGCTCACTTCGATCACCGCACCGTTGATGTAGCTGGCCTCGTCCGATGCCAGGAATGCGTAGGTGTTGGCGATCTCCTCGGGCTTGGCGAGACGTCCGAGCGGGACGCGCTCGCGCAGCGCCTTCAAGACCTTCTCCGGGATCGTGCTCAAGATTGTCGTCTCGACGAAGCCCGGGCACACCGCGTTGGCGCGCACGCCTTTGCGTCCCAGCTCGCGTGCCCAGGTCTTGGCCATGCCGATGACGCCGAACTTGCTCGCCGCGTAGTTAGTCTGCCCGAAGTTGCCGTAGATACCGACCACCGAAGATGCGTTGAGGATGACGCCGCTGCCCTGCTGCACCATGATGCCGGTTACCGCTTTGGCGCAGTTCCAGGTGCCCTTCAGATTGACGTCGATAACACGATCGAATTGATCCTCGTTCATCTTGAGAAGCTGCGCATCCTGCACGATACCGGCGTTGTTTATCAGCACGTCGATGCGGCCGTAGCGGTCCATTACTGCGTCGACCATGGTCTGGATCGAAGAGCGGTTCGTGACATCCACCACGAAGCCTTGCGCATCGGCGCCAATGCCCTTCACCGCGGCGACCGTTTCAGCAATGCTCTCTTCATCCAGGTCGCACACGATGACGACGGCTCCCTCACGGCCGAACTTGAGCGCCGTGGCGTGGCCGATACCGCGTCCCGCGCCGGTAATGATGGATACTTTTCCTTGCAACCGCATGATCGATGTTCCCTTCGTTCAATTGATACAAATAAGACCCTCAATGCCGAGCGCGCAAAGAAACAGCCCTTGAGAGCGCGGAGCAAGACATTTGCGACTACTGGGTGTGTCGATTGCTCAGAGGTAGACAACTGGCAAGATCTGTTCCGATCTCTTGTTTTTCTCTGCGTTGAAGGCTGGTTTACGCTCGACGCGCAGCGAAGAACTCCCGCAGCAAAGCCGCACACGCCTCTCCCAGCACGCCGCCGCGAACCTGGGTATGGTGATT
>JBGQKF010000117.1:0-10344 GCA_041499435.1 Gammaproteobacteria bacterium | reverse complement strand
CGTTCGCGCCACCCGCACCGTTAGCGTTCGCGCCACCCGCACCGTTGGCGTTAGCGCCACCCGCACTGTTGGGGTTAGCGCCCCCAGCACCGCCGTTTGCTGCCGACGCGCCCTTGGTCCCGGCCCCGCCGACGCCGCCCTCGTCTCCCGATGACAAAGCACTGGAGCCGCTGGTGCGGTCATTGCCGCCTGCGCCCGCACCCGCACCACCTGCTGCTGCACCCGCGCCCGCCGCCGCGCCACCAGCTTCGCTGGCGGTACTGCCGTCGGTACGTGTTGTGCCCGCCGCGCTCTGACCAGGCTGCGTCGAAAGTGGGCTGTCGCGCCCAGTCCCGGCTGCGTCCGCGCGCCCGGACGATTTCGGGTCGGACACCCCAGTTGCGGGATGCAATGCTTTGGTCGCGCACCCCGTCAAGAGCGCCGCCAACAGGGTCGGCAGAAGCCACCACAGCCGCGCGCGAACGCTCACACGATGCTGAATAGATTGATCGACTTGCAAGGAATTGAGATGTGCCATATCCAGTTTGCCTCCTGCCCATTACGGCCATCGCCGCGACTTTTTTATGCCTACCGCCCATCTTAACCGACTTGCGCGAGGCCGTATGCCTTGCATTTGTCCGAACATGTAGCCGGGAGTTGCATCACGCTGGACCGTAGCGACATGACGGCGCAATTGTCGCTTGCAAGTTACGCCAGCGAGGGTCGCGCCGTCGTTTTCGGGCATCGCTCTTGCACCGCGACGGTTGTGCGACTGCGATGTTGACTTGGCCCTCTATGATGAAATGGCGCTGGCTCCTGGTTCTGGTGGTGCTCTACGGCGCTTGGAGCGCGTGGCAGAGCCGGCCGCTGCAGCGGCCGCCCGGCGTGCTGGTCGACACGGTGCCCCAGCAGGCCGAGCTACCGATGGCAGTGGCAGCGTTCCAGCGTGGCGGCTATCGCATCACGCCGCTCGCTTCCTTCTCGCTCGAAGCGCGCGTGCTCGCGGCTGAGCGCTATCGCTTCGACAGGCAAGCTGATCTATCCCCGGTCGACCTCGCGCTGGGATGGGGCCCGATGTCGGACAGCGCAGTGCTCGCCACCATCGACATCAGCCAGAGCGGGCGCTTCTATTACTGGCATGTTGAGCGCTTCCCCATTCCGAGGCGCGACATCGAGACGCACAGCGCAAACATGCACATGATACCGGCTACGCGCAGCATCGAGCGCGCGTTGAAATCGGTGCGACCCGGACAGATCGTGAAGCTCGCCGGGTATCTTGTCGAAGCGAGCGCCGCCAACGGCTGGAGGTGGCGTAGCTCACTCACGCGCGAGGACACCGGCGCCGGAGCCTGCGAGCTGGTGTGGGTTACGGATCTGGAGGTGCGCTGATCCGGAGGGGCCGGCGCCTATAATAGCGTGCCATTCATATCTCATAACAGCGGAGGAGTTTCCATGATCGACCTGTACCTGGCCGGTACGGCCAATGGCCTGCGCGCTTCCGTCGCTCTCGAGGAATGCGGCTTGCCCTATCGAGTGCACGCGGTCGACCTCGTCAAAGGCGAGCAGCGCAGCGCCGAGTTTTTGAAGTTGAACCCCGCCGGCCTGATTCCAGTGATCGTCGACAGCGACGGCCCGGGCGGCAAACCGCTCGCGCTGTCGCAGTCGGGCGCAATCCTGCTCTATGCGGCGGAGAAGTGCGGGCGGTTCCTGCCGCGCGATCCGGCGCAGCGCGCTATCGTCATGCAGTGTTTCATGCAGGCCGCCAGCGATATCTCCGGAGCGAGCAACGCCGTATTCACGATGGAAAATCGCGCACCGGAGAAAAGTGCCGCCAATGTCGAGTTCCTCAAAAAGCGCCTGCTCGTTTACTTCGGGGTCTGCGACCACCGCCTCGAAGGTAGCGAGTATCTCGCCGGCGAGCTGTCAGTGGCCGACCTGCTGCTCTATCCCAACTTCGCTTTGCGCAAACCGCTGCTCGACCAGGCCGGTGGCTACGCAAACCTGCAACGCTGGGGGGCCGCGATGGCAGCGCGACCCGGCGTTGCGCGCGGGATGAAAGTACTGAGCTGAACCTGGTTCGAGCGGCCGCCTCGGCGGCTGCTCAAGCCGACAGCCCAACGGTCAATCGCCAGCGTATCGGGCAACGGGCTCACGCATGCGCTGCCAGTGCGAGCCCTCCCAGTAGACCCGGTCGCAGCCCTCGCACCAGCAAAAACGCGCATGGGTCTGCGCGACGAGCGGCGGTAGTCGGTCGATCACGGCGCTCTTGTCGATCGCAGTCAACGGCAAGTTGCAATGCAGGCACCCGGGCAGAAAGTCGTTCAGCTCGTAGAACCTGAAGCTCGCCTGCGCACGTTCGGACACCGCGTTCACTGCCTGGCCTCACGCATCGGATTGGTGCAGACGTCGGCGCCATCGCGCGGCATTCCGCGACCGCTCAGCCTTTCCAGCGGCACTATGATCCACGACGTGAAGAAGCGCACCGTGGTGGCAGCCAGATCCGACTTACTGACGCGGATGTGAAAGTCGGTGACCGTCCCATCGACCTCCACCGGCGTCGCGAGGCTGAAGAACTGCGCCTCTTTGGCGCGCGGCGCCAGCCGAAAACGCAGCTTTTCCGTCGCGAAATCGACCTGGCCCTGGCCGTTCACGCGCATGCGGCTGGTGTCCATCAGCAACGTATCCTGGCTCAGTGTGCCGCTGCGCAGATTGAAGCGCCCGACGACGCAGTTCACCTTGGATTGAGACCCCGGATCGATCGTGGGCAACAGCGCCAGGAACAGATTCACCGCCCATAGATCGAAGATGCCCGCGTTCAGATCACGCGGCCAGACTACGAAGTCGATGCGTCCGTCGGCGTGCTCCATGATGGTGTCGAGCATCGCCGCACGCGCGTCGAGCTCCATGCGCAGGCTAAGCAAGCCCTGCATATTGACCTCCGGCTTGAGCCGACGGGCGAGAATCCCGTAGTCCAGACGCTCGACGACCACGTTGGTCGTGAGATGCACATCGGTATCGCTCGGCTCGTAGGTAAGCCCGATGCGCACCGAGCCGCCAGGCACATTGACTTCCGCCGGCTCGAGCGTAAACCGACCATCGGCAAGCTGTGCGTTGAGCATGCCGCTGCCGAGCTGGTCCTTCCCGGACAGGACCTGCGCGACCTCCACTCGCACCGAGGCGTCGAGCTTGCGCATGAACTGCGGGCTCAGCAACCTCTGGCTCTCGGCCGCCACCTGCTTCGCCTTCGCTCGGATCTCTTCGATGGACATCGCCTTGTCGGCCTTGTCCTTCTTGTCCGTGAAGCTGAATCCGGCCAGCGTGAAATCGTTGAGCTGAATCTGCGGCGCGCTCAGGTCCAGCGCCAGGCGCGGACGTACGCCTGTGGTGGTGAGACTGCCATGTCCGGCGAGCGTGCTCTCGCCCACCTGCAGGCGCATATCCGGAATTTCATAGCCGGCTTTCCACGCGCGGAACTTGCCCTTCATTTCCCACGGCCCCCACGGCGGCAGCTGCACACGGGCGAGCTGATTCAGGCTGTCGAAGCGTGCACCCCGCGCGGTTAGCTCAAGTTGAGCATCCTGCTGTGTGATCGGTAATGCGGCGCTCCCGCTCAGCTCCAGGTGTGTGCCCGCGGTGTCGAGCCCCACCGAAAACGGCACACGAGAGGCCCGCATGAAGTCGGGAAGCGCACCGCTCGCGATGTGGATCGATACCGGCGTGGTATCGATCGCGCCTTCCAGATCGAGGTGGACCGGCTGTGCAGGCGCCGCGCGCGCGATGCCCTTGGCGAGCTTGATCGGCACATCCCATTTGCCGTTTAGGTCGTGCACGTTGAGCGCGCCTCGCTCCAGCTCTGCCGTCAACGAGGAGCGTTCCAGCATCTCACCAAGGCGGCTGCCGCGTCCGATCAGCTCAGCGCGTAACACCTGCGCACTCGCATCGAGCGATTCCACCACGCCCAGTTGCTTGAGCAATCCGCCAAGGTCCACTTTTTCGGTGGCGACCCATACCGAAGCTTCGGGAACCTTGCCGCGCAGGTCTACCGCCATAGCACCGGTGAACTGCGTGCCCGCAACCTTGACGCTGAATGGCGATGGCCACATGCGGCCTTCGCGGATACGGCCGGAGAACGAGACATCGGTGATTACCGCACGACGCAGGCGCACCTGCTTCAGCTGCACCTCGAGGTCGGAATCGGACAGGTCGATCCCCTGCGGCAAGATCGGCAGATCGATGGCGTTGCGCGCAGGCGCGTTGGGATCCGGCGGTGGGAGCATCGTTTCGAGCTCCGCAACATCGAGCTGATCCACCGTGAGCCGCGCCTGCACCAGCGGCTGCCTGCCGATCCCGATGCGCGCGAGATCAGCGTGCATCGCGGTGTTGCCAAGACGCGCGACCACGCGGTCCAGCCGCCACTCGTCGCTTTCTATGCGTGCATGCGCGGAGATGAACACCGGCGCGGTGGCTTCGCGCGACAGCCCGAGCCAGCGCGCTACATCTCCGGCGCGCCTGGCGCTCAACTCGAAACTCACATCGGTACCGGATGCGGCTTCCGGCGCCGCGAGCTCGCCCGACAAGCGGAACACCACGCCGGTTGCGGCGGCCTCCATCTGCAGAGGCCAGCGTGTCTCGCGTGCGAGCGTAGGCAGATCGCCCCCGGAAAAGCGCGCCCGGAACGGCGTGCCGACCAGGCTGCCGCGCAGCGAGCCAGTGAGCTTTCCGCCCGCTGGGATATCCATTTGGAAAGCCTCGACGCGCAGCTCGACCGGTCTGCCGCCTGCGACATTCCCGTACGACAACCGCGCTTGCATCAGCTCGAACGTGACCGCGAGGCTTTGCACGACCGCGCGTAGATTGTCGCCACGCCCTTGCAGTGCCACCCGAAAGCGCCCGAGCTCGCCCTCCACGCCTGGCATGCTGGCGAACACCTGCGCCAGACGGCCGAGCTTCGATTTCTGCGTGCCGAGCCATAGCGAGAATGCGGGTGTCTGCTGCTGCGCGTCGATATCCAGCTCACCGGACAAAGCGACCTCGGCGACTGTGGCGTGCACTGGCGCCCGCAGTCTGCCGTCGTGCAAGGCGATTCGCAGCTCGGCATCACGCACCTCGCCCACCACCCCGATCCATCGCTCCACTTTCAGCAGCAGGTCACCGTCATAGCGTCCAATCTGTCGCAGATCGTAGGTGTGCCGCTCGATCTCGCTGTAGCTCTTACGCAGATCGGCCACCGCCGCGCCGCTGGGTTGCGGCGTGGGTGCCGCGCGGTCCGTGCTGATGAGGGGACGCAGATCGAGCACCGGCATGCGCAACTCGCCGCTCAAACGCGGCCTGGCCCCGCGCAGGTCGACCGCGAGCTCACCTTCCAGCGTGCTCTGCCCCATCATGCCGCGCAAATCGGCAATGCTCAGACGACCCGCCGTCCATATGACGCGTCCACTCAAGCCGACCGCGCCCACCGGCGGAAAGCGCGACTGCAGCAACCTTTCGAGCTCCGTCAGATCCTGAGTACCCATCCCGAACACCAGATCTGCAGCGGGATCCGTCATCGGGTTCGTAACCGCGCCCAAGACATTCAGTGCAGTACCGGCGAATTCCAGCCCGATCTGCAGAGGCCAGGGCTGGTCGCTCCGATACAGATCGTGCAGCGACCCGCCGTTGAGGGTGACCGTGTACGGGAAGGTCTTCTCCACCCGCCCCTTGACGGTGAGAGCCACCGGTTTGCCGCGTGCGCCCTGGCCCTCGAGCTGATCCAGCGCAAACGAGCGAGTCATGCTCCCGCTCACGAACTCGAGATCGATGCGCTTCAACGTGAATCGCTCGATCGCCTCGAGGCGTACCGGCTGCGTGCTGTGTGCTTTCGGTTCGGTGGTAACGGGCTGCACCGGCGGCGCAAAGTTCCAGTTCACTCGACCATCGGCCGCCTGCTCGAGGCGCACGTGCACATCCTCCGCTTCCACCGCGAGCACGCTGATCTCGTCGCGCAGCAGGGGCCATAGTTCCACCAGCATATGCGCGCGTCCGAGTGTCGCGAGCTGCGGCGCAGAAAATCCGGGCGGATTGGCGAGCGTAATACCGCCTACGGTCACCTCCGGCCGCAATCCGAGGGTGATGCGCAGCGGCCCTTCCAGCGTCACCGGCCGACCGATCAGCTCGCTCGCCTGCTTCGCGATAGGCCCACGCCAGGGCCCTGCGTCAATCGAGATCCCGAGCACGGCCGCTATGACAAACGCGCACACGAGCAGCACGCCGAGCGCGGCGAGCCCGAGCAGCAGCCGCTTGATGGCGCTGCGGACGTTCATGTGCTGCGCGCGCTTTGCGAGTGAAGATGATCCACAGCGCGATTGTAAAAGGTTCCGGGCCGCTCACGGGTAACTTGGGCGCCGGCAGCGCGAAAGCCCGTATAATTCACTGGCGTTGCTGATCTAGCTGTGAAGGAGGCTGCCATGAATCTGTCGCTCACTCGCATCGCCATCTTGGTTGGGCTTATTGCACTGGCATCGGTTGCGCGGGCAGATATTTATCGGTGCGTGGACGCCGACGGGAACACGCTCTACAGCGATACGCCGTGCGCGCGAGGCACCAAGTCGAAGGCGAATATCACCGAAAATGTCGGCGCGTGCACCACCGCTCAATGCGAGGAGCAACGACGGCAGCAGACCGATGAAGCGCGGCAGCGCCTGCGTGCCGAAAAAGAAGAATTGAACGATGCAGCGACCCGACGGCGGCAGGCCGATGCCGCCTACGAGCGCGAGCGCACGGAGCAGCTCTACCGAAAAGCCCTGGAGGATCGGCTGGCGGCGATGGCGGATCAGGCCGTGCAAGGATCGAACAATCTCTACTACGAATATCCCGGCTACCCGGTCTATCCGATCGCTAACCGCCCATGCGTTCGTTGCAGGCCGACGCCCCTGCCCGTACCCGGTATCGACAAGAGGCGAGCGAAAGAGCCCAGTGTGCGTCTTAAGCTGGATCCTTGACTCGCTCGCCCGACAATTGAGGCACGCTGAGATGACATCGCTCCGCGGCATGCCGATCTGATGCAGACCATACCGGCCATCGACAGGATCCTTTCCGCCGGCATGGTGGTCGTCAATCATGACGGGGAACGCTATCGTTTCCTCGTGCTGCGCTCATTCAGCGCCTGGGACTTTCCCAAAGCGCTCGTCGATGATGGCGAAGATCCGCTTGCGGTCGCGCTCCGCGCAGCGCGCGAAACGACCGGGATCGAGGATCTGGAGCTCGACTGGGGCGATGAGCATCGCGAAACGGTACCAGACGAGGACTACAGCATCAGCCGCTACTACATGGCGCAGAGTGAGACCATGGATGTGGAGCTGCGCAATCCCGCCGGCGCGGGCAGCGAGGACGACTTCGAATTGACATGGGTAACCGCGGATGAAGCCGAAGACGTGCTGCCTCCGCGTCTGGGACTCGTCCTCGATTGGGCGGTACGCATGCTGATGTCGAGCGCGGGTGCCGGCCGGCCTTCCTCGACTCGATAACTCCGATCCACCGTTTCAGGAGTGCCCGGGCGAACCCGAGCTCCCGGGCGAGTCCGTCTCGGCCGCGAGCCGCGCACGCAGCTCGGTCTTCAGCACCTTGCCGTAGTTGTTCTTCGGCAGACTGTCGACGAACCGATAAGCGCGCGGCCGTTTGAAGCGGGCGATGTGCTGCAGGCACAGGGCATCGAGTTCGTTCTCGCTCGCCTGCGCGCCCGGCTGGAGCGTAACGAACGCCACGATTTCCTCCCCCCAGTCGGCATGCCGGCGGCCTACCACCGATACCTCCGCTACCGCCGGATGACGCAGCAGTACTTCCTCGACCTCGCGCGGGTAGACGTTGGAGCCGCCGCTGATGATGAGGTCTTTCGAGCGATCGCGCAGCGTGAGGAAGCCGTCGGCGTCGATGCTGCCGACATCTCCAGTGTGCAGCCAGCCGTTGCGCAACGTTTGCGCACTCGCTTCCGGATTCGCCCAGTAGCCTTGCATAACGACTTCACCGCGCACGAGCACCTCGCCGATCTCCTCGGGGAGCAGCGGCCTGTCGTTTTCATCAGCCACCATTACCTCGACTGCCGATTGCGCCACACCAACGGAGGCAATGCGGGCTTGCCAACGCGGATGCTGTCGATCGGCAATATGGCTACGCGACAGCGCCGTGATCGCCATCGGGCACTCGCCTTGCCCGTAGATCTGCACCAGACGCTCGCCCATGGTGGCGAGCGCGTGTTTGATGTCTTCCAGATACATCGGGCCACCGCCGTAGATGAGGCTCTTCAGGCCGGTGAGCTGCGGCTGATGCTGGTGCGCGTAGGCGACCAACCGGTTCACCATGGTGGGCGCCGCAAACATCGCCACGCCGCGGTAGCTGCCGCACAGTGCGAAGATCTCCGCGGGATCGAAGTGCGCTTGCTCGGGAATGATCTGATTGGCCGCACGCAGCACATGCGGAAAGTTGTACATGCCTGAGCCGTGCGACATGGGCGCCGCATGCAGCACGCAGTCGCCCGGGTCGATCCGATCCACGTCCGAGAAGTAGCACAACGACATGGCCACGATGTTGCGATGGCTGATCATCACGCCCTTCGGCCGCCCCGTGGTGCCGCTGGTGTAGAACAACCACGCCACAGCGTCGCCCGGAAGCGGAACTGGCTCTGATGCGGGTTCATCGCGCAGCAACGTCTGGTATTGCGCCGAGCCCACCTCGATCACGCGTGCGAGCTGTCCGCATCTGCCTTCCAGCGAGCCGATGTCGGCGGCGAGATCGACCGTCACGAAGCATACCTTCGCGCCGCTGTGATCGATAATGTAGGCCGCCTCTTCGCGATGCAGCTTGGCGTTCACCGGGACTGCCGTGAGCCCGCTCCACCAGGCGGCATAGGACAGCTCGACGTAGAACGGCGAATTGGCCATCACCAGGGCGACGCGATCGCCCTGCTCGAGCCCGAGCCGGTTTCGCAACCCAGCAGCGAGCATCCTCACACGTTGGATGAGCTGCCCGTAGTTGAAGACGGTGCGAGTGCCGTGGGAGACCGCCGGATTGTGCGGATACACGCGTGCAGCGCGCGCGAGCCAGTGGGCGATGTTCATCTGACCTCTCGCTTGTGGTTCAGCGCACGCCGTGCTTGGCGCGATAGTGCTTGGTGAGCAACCGTCGCGTCTGCGCGTTGAGGCGGCTGTTGCCCACCGCAGGACGCAGTGCGACGGGCTTTTTGGGTGGATGCGGTTTGGGTTTGCTCATGCGTTAAGTTTTTTTCTCGTCGGCGAGAGCAGTTTACTACTCGGGTACCAGCCAGCGCACCCGGACGCCGCCTTGCCCGTCTTCGCTCAGAGCAGGCCACAGCCACTCCAGCAGCGCACGCACTTGCTGCTCGAAGCCGTACGGAGGATTGACCACCATCATGCCGCAGCCGCGCAGACTCACGCGCCATTTGCTGCCAAACACGCTGAGCTCCGTCTGCAGGATCCTGCGCACACCGGTGGCGGCCATATCCCGCTCGAACTGATGCATCGCCGGCGGCTCCATGAGCGGATACCACACCGCGCACACGCCGGTCGCAAAGCGGCGTTGGGCGAGCGTGACGGCCAGGGTCAGCCGTTCGAACTCTCCGGCGCGATCGAACGAGGAATCGATCAGCGTGAGTCCACGTCGCTCGTGCGGCGGCAAAAACGCCTTCAGCGCGTGATAGCCGTCATCATTGACCACCTTCGCGCGGGGATCCTCCGCCATCACCCGCGCGAGGCGCGCGCAGTCTTCCTTGCTGAGCTCGACCAGCACCATTCGATCCGTGGGCCGCAGCAGCTCGCGCGCGATGATCGGCGAGCCCGGATAAAAGCGCAGCTGCGCGTCGCGATTGTGTGCCCGCACGATGCGCAGATACGGCTCGAGCAGCTCGGGAACATCGTCTCGCTGCCACAACCGCTCGATGCCGTCCTTGTACTCGGTGAGCTTCTGCGCCCACGCATGCGAAAGATCGTAGCTGCCGATGCCGGCGTGGGTGTCGAGATAGCAGAACGGCTTGTCCTTCTGCGCGAGGAGCAAGAGCAAGCGCACGAGCAGCGCGTGCTTGAAGACATCGCAGAAATTGCCGGCATGAAACAGGTGGCGGTAGGCTAACACTGGCGCCGTCCCGTACTTTTCGCGTCACCCCTCACCACCTTTTCACAGCTTGTCATACTTCGTGGCGCGCCCGCGTGCCTTGTCGACCGGATACTTCAGTGCATTGAGCTCGAGCTTTTTGTGAGCGGCCTGCAGCGGATCGATCTCGAGCTTCTCGCACAGGCGCAACAGCAACAGCAACACATCGGCAATCTCGAGCTCGACTTCGGCACGGGTGTGCGCCGGCAGATCGCAGCTCTGCTCGGG
>JBGQKF010000116.1:0-10368 GCA_041499435.1 Gammaproteobacteria bacterium | reverse complement strand
GTGGCAGGAGTATGCGCAGGGCCTGGAAGCCAACCTCGGGGATTTGCATGCCCGCATTCATCGGGGCGCATACCGAGCACTGCCATCACGGCGCAAGTACATCGCGAAAGCCGATGGGCGGCAACGTCCACTGGGAATCGCTGCGCTGGAAGACAAGATCGTCCAGCGAGCGCTGGTGGAAGTGCTCAATGCAATCTACGAGGAAGACTTCTGCGGGTTCTCGTACGGGTTTCGAGCTGGACGTAGCCAGCATAATGCGCTGGATGCGCTTGCGACGGCGATTACCCGCACGAAGGTGAACTGGATTTTGGACGCCGACATCCGATCCTTTTTCGATTCGGTCAGTCACGATTGGATGGTCCGTTTCGTTGAGCACCGGATCGGCGATCCGCGCGTGATCCGCTTGATTCGCAAATGGCTGAAAGCCGGGGTGATGGAGGAGGGGGTGCTAACGCCAACCGAGGCGGGTACGCCGCAAGGCGCAGTCGCCTCACCGCTGCTGGCGAACATCTATCTCCATTACGTCTTCGACCTGTGGGCGCAGCGGTGGCGACAGCACCACGCCCACGGCAACGTCATCTTGGTGCGCTATGCCGACGATATTGTCGCTGGCTTCGAGCACGAGGCGGACGCCCAGCGCTTCCAGGTTGATTTGCAGCAGCGGATGGAGAAGTTTGCACTCTCGCTGCATCCGGACAAGACACGCCTGATCGAGTTCGGCCGCTGTGCGGCCGAGAACCGAGCGCGGCGCGGCCTTGGCAAACCGGCGACGTTCGACTTTCTTGGTTTCACTCACATCTGTGGCCGCTCCCGCAAGGGCCTCTTCCAGCTTAAGCGGAAGTCGCGCCGGGACCGCATGCGTGCCAAGCTGCGAGCCATCAAGGCAGAACTGCGGCGACGTATGCACGCGCCTCTCCCGCAGCAGGGACGATGGCTGCGCCACGTGGTGGGCGGCTACTTTGCCTACCACGCGGTGCCCACCAACATCGCGAGCCTGAGTGCCTTTCGGCATCATGTGACGGACCTCTGGCGACGTGCGCTTAAGCGCCGCAGCCAAAAGGACCGCACCACCTGGTGTCGGATCGCAGCTCTGGCGGCCGCGTTCCTGCCCGTCCCGCGCATCCTTCATCCGTGGCCGGATGCTCGCTTTGCCGTCACTCACCCAAGGTGGGAGCCCGGTGCGTAAATTGCGCCCGCCGGGATCTGTGCGGGGGGTGCCCGGTAACGGGCATCCCTACCGCGATAGGACGGCTTGATGATCTAACGCCCTCTCCTGTTCACCTATTCACCTATTCACCTGTTCACCTCTTCACTTGTCTGACTCGACGTCACAGCCGCCGCGCTTCGATGAAATGTTTGTGCCAGTAACTTGCATCGAGGTTGTCGCTGCGTACCTTGCCACCGCTCGAAGGCGCGTGCACGAAGCGGCGGGCACCGAGGTAGATGCCGACATGTGAGCGCTTCTTGCCGTCTTCATCGAAGAACAACAGATCGCCGCGGCGAAGATCGCCCGGGTCGACGCTAAACGAGAGCTCGAGCAGTGCCTGCGTGTCGCGCGATACGCGCACGCCGGCCTTGCCGTAGCTGTATTGCACGAGACCGCTGCAGTCGAAACCTGCCGGCGTGCTGCCGGCAAAACGATAAGGCTTGCCGATCATCGCTGCGCCATAGGATGCCGCAGCCGCGGAGGTCGCCGCAGAAACCGCAGGACGGGTCGGCGATGGCGGCGTGCTGGCACAGGCACTCAGTAGCAACGTCGCGCAGACAGCAGCCCGTGTGTGTTTGCCGATCATGGTGAGCTCTCAAGCCGGCAGCAAAAAGCAAGCCCGTGGGTGCATATCTCGTCTGCTGGTCGAGTCGTTGGTAGGATAGCAGATGACATTTTTTCCCTGGCGATGATCCGGTGACGATGCGCTTGTTGCGAATTCTGTCGTTGTTGATGTGCACGCTGTTCCCGCTCCAAGCGGGCGCCGGAATACCGCCGGTGAGCGTCGATGGAAAAGTGCCCACCCTTGCGCCGCTGCTGGAGCAGGTCACCCCGGCGGTGGTCAACATCGCGGTACTGTCGCGCTCGCCGGAGCAGGACAACCCGATGCTGCAGGATCCTTTCTTCCGCCGCTTCTTCGGCCTGCCGGAACAAACCAGGCCGCAGATCTCGGCGGGCTCCGGCGTGATCGTGGATGCGCGCGGCGGCTTCGTGCTCACCAATCATCATGTGGTCAAGGATGCCGAGCAGATCGCGGTCACGCTCAAAGACGGGCGCAGGCTGCAAGGCAAGCTGGTGGGCAGCGATGCGGCAACCGACATCGCTTTGCTCAAGGTGGAAGGCGACAACCTCAAGGCGCTGTCGCTCGGCGATTCCGACTCGCTGCGAGTCGGTGACTATGTCATGGCGATCGGCAATCCATTCGGCCTCGGGCAAACGGTGACCTCGGGCATCGTCAGCGCGCTCGGCCGCACTGGCTTGAACATCGAAGGCTACGAGGATTTCATTCAGACCGACGCCTCGATCAATCCAGGCAACTCCGGCGGTGCACTGGTCAACCTCAAGGGCGAGCTGATCGGCATCAACACCGCCATCATCGGGCCGAGCGGGGCGAGCGTGGGCATCGGGTTCGCCATTCCCAGCAACATGGCCCGTGCGGTGATGACCCAGCTTGCCAAGTACGGCGAGGTGAGGCGGGGCCGAGTGGGTCTCACCACTCAGGATGTGACGCCCGAGCTTGCCAGCTCGCTTGGCGTCCCGCCCGCGACCCGGGGTGCGGTGGTGGTGGAAGTAGCCAAGGGCTCGCCGGCGGACAAGGCCGGCCTACGCGCCGGTGATGTAATCGTCTCGGTGAATGGCCGGGCAGTGCGCGGTTCGCCCGATCTGCGCAATCAGATTGGTCTGGCCGCGGTCGGCACGGAGATGGAGTTGAAGGTTCTGCGCGAAGGGCGGGCGTACCCGGTGCATCTGCGCGTAGAAGCGCTGCGCGCGACCCCGAGTGGCCAGGGCGAGAGGGTGCCTGAGGTGAACGGGCTGACCATCGGCAATGCTGAGCGCAACGGCCGCCCCGAAGCTGTGGCGGTGCTGTCGGTCGAGCCCGGCAGCCCCGCCTGGGCGCATGGCCTGCGGCCCGGGGATTTGATCGTGGCGGTGAACCGCCACAAGGTCCGGACCACCCGCGAGCTGATCGCGGCGCTGCGGAACGAGGGCACGCTGACCCTGACCATTCTGCGCGGCGATACGTTTTTTGCCGTGATCTTGCGCAGATGAAAATGCGGCCGGTATTCGGCTCCCGCAAAAATACCCGATTGTCATAACGGCCGCGGCGGTGGCAACGCGCGTGCGCGTTTCACATTTTTTGCGTCCCGGGTTTGACAAATAGTGTGTGGTGCGCGGCAACAGCGTCGCTGCTAAACGACGTCCTAAATTCTCTCGAACTGTTAGGTTCGTCGTTGAAACCGATGTAGAAAATACGTTCGCATGCGATTAGCCGTGCATGTGAACGTGATGCGGCAACGCGCAAGCTGGCAGCTAAATTCTGTTGGTGTTGGCTCGAGGCTTTCGCCGCAGGCATCGCGAAGCGTGCAGCAAGCACACGTGGATCGCAGGCGAAGCCTAACGCGCTGTTAGCGTGCCGCTCGTCCCCCGGGAAGGCCGCAGCCGCTCTTACGACGACGCCTGTAGTCCACGTTGTGCAACTTTGGACGCTTAACTACTCCTGAGCGTGGCGGACCAGGGCCCACTGCCCTGTACTTCAAATCCGCCACGAGTTGCCCCGGGCTCACCGGGGCTTTTTTTTGCGTGTTGCGTTAGGCGCGCTGCCAGGCGCGCTCCTGCAGAACGCGCCACTGAATCTTACCGGTACCCGAGCGCGGCAGCGCGTCGGCGAACTCGACGACGCGGGGCACCTTGTACGCGGCCATGTGGCTGCGTGCCCACGCCATGATCTCTTCCGCGCTCACTCTGCCCTGCGATTGCGGCTTCAAAACGACCACCGCCTTTACGGTCTCGCCGCGCCGCGTATCGGGGGCGGAGACAATCGCCACTTCCTGGATGTCCGGATGCTTGTACAACGTCATCTCGACCTCGGCTGGCCATACCTTGTACCCGGCCGCGTTGATCATGCGCTTCAGGCGGTCGGCGATGTAGAAAAATCCGTCTGCGTCGTAGTAGCCAAGATCACCGGTGCGCAAAAAGCGCCGGCCTTCGATTTCGATGAACGCGGCCTCAGTGGCCTCCGGATTGTTCCAATATCCCTGAAGCAACTGCGGACCGCGCGAGACGATCTCGCCATGCTGGCCCACGCCGAGCGGTCTGCCGCTATCCGGGTCGATCACCAGCGACTCGGTGTCGAAAGTGGGAATGCCCAGACACTGCTTGCGCAGATTGCCGGGCGGATTCATGTGGGTCTGTGAGATGGTCTCGGTCATGCCGTAGGCTTCCATGTACTGCACGCCGCAGCGTTCGAACAACTGCTGCGCTACCGCTTCGGGCATGGCCGAACCGCCGCCGAACACATTCTGCAGCGAAGACAGGTCGCGACCCGCGGTCGCTGGATGCGCCAGCAGATCGACCACCATGGTGGGCACATTCGCCCAGTGCGTGCAGTGCAGGCGCTCGAACAGATGCCCGGCCGCCGCAGGATCCCAGCGCGGCAGCAACACGATGGTGGCGCCCACGAAGATCGGCGCGTTCATGCTGTGCTGCATGCCGGTCACATGGAAGAAAGGCGCGGTCGCGAGTACCACTGAGTCGGTGTGCATCCCCTCCCAGAGAGCGCCGCCGACAGCGTTGAACATCAGGGATGCATGCGTGTGCATGCATCCCTTCGGTCTGCCGGTGGTGCCGGAGGTGTATAGGATCGCGCACAGATCGCTCGCCTCGCGCGTTATCGGCTGCGGCTCGCATTGCGCGGCCGTTGCGTCATGCCACATGGTCACGCCCGGGTCGACGCTGTCCGCCCGAGGCGCGCGTACCAGATCGGGAATGGCGAGGTCGGAAGGCGCCGTAAGGTGATCGCTGTACGTCGCGACGATGACGTACGCTACGCACGCGCCGAGCAGCGGGCGAAACTGTGCATAAAGTTCCTGACCCACGATCGCGGTAGCGGCGCCGGCATCGCTCAGATAGTGCTCGAGCTCTTCGGTAACGCTCATCGGGCTCACCGGCACGACCACGCCGCCCGCGCGCAATATCGCGTAGTAGGCGAGGGCGAATTGGGGACTGTTCTGCATGTCGAGCACGACGCGGTCGCCCTCGCGCACGCCGCAACGCTGCTGCAGGAATCCCGCGAGCGCGCGGGCTTCCCCCAAGAACGCGCTATAGCTCAGGCGCGATTCATAGAAGATGGTCGCGGCTTTTCCGGGGAAGCGCTGTGCCGCTACTTCGAGGTTGTACCAGAGTGTAGTGTGCGGAATGCTGAGCGAGCGCGGCATGTGCCGCGGCCAGACCTTTGGGTAGTCTTTCGGTTGCATAAGTAGTCCAACGCTCACGCAGTGTGCTTCTCCCGCTCCTGGAGCTGACGCCACTGAACTTTTCCGGTCGCGGACTTGGGCAACGTGGTGGCGAACTCCACCACGCGTGGCATCTTGTATGCCGCCATGTGATCGCGGCACCAGCCGATGATCTCCTCTGGCGTCACCCGCCCCTGGCTCGCTGCCTTGAGCACCACCACCGCCTTCACCGTCTCGCCGCGATGGGCGTCCTGTGTGGCGATGACGCACGCCTCCTGAATATCCGGGTGGCCGTACATGATCGCTTCCACCTCGGCGGGCCAGACCTTGTAGCCCGACGCATTGATCATGCGCTTCAGCCGGTCGACGATGAAGAAGTACCCGTCCTCCTCGTAGCGCCCGAGATCGCCGGTGCGAAAAAAGCGCTTACCCTCGATGTCGATAAAGCACATCTGCGTGGCCTCGGGATTCTTCCAGTATCCCTTGAAGATCTGCGGACCGCTCGACACGATCTCGCCGACTTCACCGGGGCCCAGCTCGCGCAGCGTGTCCGGATCGATGACGCGCGCATCGGTATCGCAGATCGGAATGCCGAGGCATTGTTTGCGCGGCTGTTGCGGCGGGTTGATGTGCGTTGGCGCCATGGTTTCGGTCAGCCCGTACCCTTCGACGTAGTCCAGCCCGGTGAGGTCCTTCAGCCGCTGCGCCACCGCTTCGGGCATGGCGGCACCGCCGCCGCCGATGTGATTCAAGCTGGAGAGGTCATAAGACGCAAGCTTCGGGTTCGCCAGGAAGTCGATCGCCATGGTGGCGATGTTGGTCCACCCCGTGACGCGATGACGTTGAATCAGCTGCGCGGCGGTATCGCGGTCCCAGCGCGTCATCAGCACCACGCTTGCACCGGTAAAGATCGGTTGATTCATGCTGCTCTGCATGCCGGTGACGTGGAACATCGGCAAAGTGCCGAGCACGGTGGTGTCGGGCGTCACATCGAACCAGTAGGCGCCCGATACGATGGTGCTCATCACCGTGGCATGGGTGTGGATGCAGCCCTTGGGTTTGCCGGTGGTGCCAGAGGTATAGGGCATCACGCACAGATCGTCTGGGCCAGCGGCAGCCGGTGCCGGGCTCAGTCCTCGCGCCAGGGCTTCGCTCCACAGCGTCGTGCCTGGATCCTCGATGTGTTGCCGTGCCATGCCAACCGCTTCGGGCACATTGAGATCGGTCGGCCGCCCGATGTAGTCCGCATACGCGGCGACGATGACGTGCGCAAGTCCCTGGCCGATCAGCGGCCGCACCCGCGGGTATAACTCCTGCCCGACCAGCGCGACCGTTGCATCGCTGTCGCTGACAAAGTGCCGCACCTCCTCGGTGAGATTCATCGGATTGACCGGCACCACCACCGCATCGGCGCGCAAGATGGCGTAGTAGGCGATGATGAACTGCGGGCTGTTCTGCATGAACAGCAGCACGCGCTCGCCGCGTTTGACGCCGCAGTGCTGCTGCAGAAATCCGGCGAGGGCATCGACGTCAGCCTTCACCTCAGCGAACGAAAGCACGCTGTCGTAGTAGATCAGCAGTGGCTTGTCGGGATAGCGACGTGCCGAAACCTCCAGATTGAAATACAGGCTGGTCTGCGGATACGTGAGCCGCTGCGGAAGATTTTTCGGCCACACACGGCATTGCCTCGGTTGCATCGCGTCTCCTCGAGCTTCATCAATTCTGCTTATCTTAAGGCGGATTCGCGCGCGGCCGCACGCCAGTCGGTGTTGCGATGCACGAAGCGCACGCCCTGAGCCCGTTGCAATGCGTCCAACGGGCTTTGCAAGGGCCCGGCTACCTCGCTTTACCCCGCACCGCCTTTATGTCAGTATCCCCGCAGCCATGCGGCTGGAAAGACGCGCAATATTCCGAGCTGGCAGCGCCTTTGGAATCCCGGCGCAGGGGACAAGAGCTGCACCATAAGATCATCTAGGGGAGAGCGTGTCAGTCGCCGAGGAGATGTCTCAAGCTCGCGTCCCAACCGGGAATGCGGTCGCGGCGCCTTTGCTGAGCGTGCGCGACATCAGCGTGCGCTTCGGCGGCATCGTGGCGCTGGACGGTGTGTCCTTCGACGTGCTGAGCGGTGAGATCGTCGGTTTGATCGGCCCGAACGGCGCGGGCAAGACCACGTTGTTCAACTGCCTGTCCCGCCTGTACGAGTTCGAGCGCGGCTCGATCCTGTTCGAGGGCCGCTCCCTGCGCGGTCTGCCGCGCCACAGCATGGCGGAGCTCGGCATCGGTCGCACGTTTCAAAATCTCGCCTTGTTTCGCAGCATGTCCGTGCGCGACAACATCCTGCTCGGCGCCCACTGCCGCACGAGCGGCGGATTTCTGGTGAATGCCCTGCGCATGCCGATCGTGGCCCGCGAGGAGCGCCGGCTGCAGGCGCAGGCCGGCCGTCTGATCGATCTCCTCGATCTGCGGGCGGTCGCCGAGCGGCGTGTGTCCGACCTGACTTTTGGCTTTCAAAAGCGTGTCGAGCTGGCGCGGGCTCTTGCGTCGGCTCCCAAGCTGTTGTTGCTCGACGAACCGGCGGCCGGTCTCAATCACGGGGAAGTGGAAGGATTGATGGCGCTGATTCGCAAGGTGCGCGACGAGCTGCAGGTGACGGTCCTGCTGGTCGAGCACCACATGAGCCTTGTGATGCGCGTGTCCGATCGCGTGGTCGCGCTGGACTTCGGTCGCAAGATCGCGGAGGGCACGCCGGCCCAGGTGCAAAGCGATAAGGAAGTGATTCGCGCTTATCTCGGAGTTGCGGCCTGATGGGCGCGGTGCTCGAGGTGCGTGGCCTCCATGCCGGGTACGGGTCGACCCAGGTTCTGCACGGGATCGATCTGCAAGTGGGCGAGCGCGGTATCACCACCGTGCTGGGTGCGAACGGCGCAGGCAAGACCACGCTGCTGCGCGCGTTGTGCAGGATGATTCGCAGCGACGGCGACATCCGCCTGAATGGCGAGCCGATCGGTACGCACGCTACGGAGCAGATCGTGCGGCTCGGCGTGGCGCACGTACCCGACGGGCGCGGTACGTTTGTCGATCTGACCACCGAAGAGAATCTGAAGCTCGGGGCCTACACGCGCAAGGATCGCAAGGCTGTGGCGCAGGACTTCGAGCGCGTGTTCGGCTATTTTCCGCGGCTCAAGGAGCGGCGTACGCAGCAGGCGGGCACGCTGTCGGGCGGCGAGCAGCAGATGCTGGCGATCTCGCGCGCGTTGATGCTGCGCCCGCGGCTGCTGCTGCTGGATGAGCCTTCGTTCGGTCTCGCGCCGCTGGTGGTACAGGACATCTTCCGCATCATGCGCCGGATCAACGAAGAGCAGGGCGTTGCGATGCTGCTGGTCGAGCAGAATGCCACCCTGGCGCTCGATTTGGCGGACCACGTGTACCTGCTCGAGACCGGGCGCGTGGTGATCTCGGGAACCTCGGATGTGATCCGCAATAACGAAGCGGTGCGCAGGTCGTATCTTGGTTATTGATGAACCGTGTGAAGGGTGAAGAGTGAATGAGTGAAACCCCCACCCAGGCCCACCCCCATGTGAAAGGGGGAGGGGAGTCTTTCACTCCTTCACGCATTCTCTCCTTCACGCATTCACGCAGATGATATGTTCAAACAATACGCCCACTACGACGCTGTCGGCCTCGCGCAACTGGTGCGCGGCCGCGAGATATCGCCCGATGAGCTGCTCGCGGAGGCGATCGTGCGCGTAGAGCGCGTGAATCCACGCGTGAATGCGCTCGTCAACCGGCTCTATGATGAAGCCCGGTCGGCGATCCGGGCTGGATTGCCCGATGGGCCGTTACGCGGCGTGCCGTTCCTGTTGAAGGATCTAAACGCGCTCTGTACAGGCAGCGTCACCAGCAATGGCTGCCGCTTCTTCGCCGATAACCTCGCCGATCACGATACCGAGCTGGTCGCTCGCTACAAGCGCGGGGGCGCGGTCATCTTCGGCAAAACCAATACTCCCGAGTTCGGATTGACCATCACCACTGAACCGAAGCTGTTCGGCGCCACCCGCAATCCCTGGAATCTGGAATTCACTGCAGGCGGCTCGAGCGGCGGCGCTGCTGCTGCAGTGGCTGCCGGTATCGTGCCGGCCGCGCATGCTTCCGATGGCGGCGGATCGATCCGCATCCCGGCTTCGTGCTGCGGCTTGTTGGGCCTGAAGCCCACGCGCGGGCGCAATCCGCAGGGGCCCGATCGCGGCGAAGGTTGGGCCGGGATGAGCACCGAGCACGTGATCACGCGCAGCGTGCGCGACAGTGCCGCGTTTCTCGATATGACCTGCGGGCCTGATGCCGGTGCACCTTATTTCGCCACGCCGCCGGCGAGCACATTTGCAGCCGAGGTCGGGCGTGATCCCGGGCGGCTGCGCATCGCGTTTTCCAAGCACACGCCCAGCGGCGAGCGCATTTCCCCCGAGTGCGAGGCGGCACTTAGCGAAGCGGCGCGCGTGCTGGAGGGCGCGGGCCATCGTCTCGAAGAAGCCGCGCTGGATTTCGTGCCACCCGAGCTCGGTCCCGCGTTTCGCCTGGTGATCGCAGCCAATATACGCATGGCGATCGAGAACTTCGCATCGGTGCAAAAACGTCAGCCTTCTGCCGATCAGTTCGAGCGCGTGACCTGGATGTTCTACGAGGCGGGCGGCCAGACGAGTGCTGTGGATTACGCGCGCGCAGTGGCAGTCCTGCACCGGACCGGCCGTCTGGTTGCCGCATTCTTCCAGCGCTACGATCTGCTGCTGACCCCGACGCTCCCGCGTGAGCCCGAACGCATTGGCGTATTCGATATGAATGCGCCGGACCTCGAAGCCTACCGCAAAGCGGTAGCGCTATTCACCTCGTTCACCGCGCCATTCAATGCCAGCGGCCATCCAGCGATCTCGGTGC
>JBGQKF010000115.1:0-10382 GCA_041499435.1 Gammaproteobacteria bacterium | reverse complement strand
GCGAGGGCGATATCTTCGTCGCCGGCGGCGTGGAATCGATCTCGTGCGTGCAGAACGAGATGAACAAGCACATGTTCCAGGAAGCCTGGCTGAAGGAGCACAAGCCGCAGATCTACTGGCCCATGCTGCAGACGGCCGAGACGGTCGCCAAGCGTTACAGCATTCCGCGCGAAGCGCAGGATCGCTACGGCGTGGAGAGCCAGCTCAAGGCAGCGAAGGCGCGTGCCGAAGGCAGATTCAAGGAGGAGATCGCACCCATTGCCACGACCATGAAGGTGGTCGACAAGGAGACCAAGGCGGAATCGTTCAAGAACGTCACCGCGGCCGATGATGAAGGCATTCGCGCCGACACGACATACGAGGGCGTGGCCAACATCAAACCGGCCATCGAGGGCGGTGTGATCGCTGCGGGCAATGCGAGTCAGTTCTCCGATGGCGCTGCTGCGCAGGTGCTGATGAGCGATAAGGTCGCGAGCGCGAAGGGGCTCAAGCCGATCGGCCTCTTCCGCGGCTTCGCGGTGGCGGGATGCGAGCCCGACGAGATGGGCATCGGGCCCGTGTTCGCGATTCCCAAGCTGCTCAAGCGCACCGGCTTCAAGGTCGAAGATATCGGCTTGTGGGAGTTGAACGAGGCCTTCGCAGTGCAGGTGATCTACTGCCGGGACAAGCTCGGCATTCCGAACGAGCGCTTGAACGTGGATGGCGGCTCGATCGCCGTGGGCCATCCGTACGGCATGACCGGCAGCCGGCTGGTGGGTCACGCGTTGATCGAAGGCAAGCGCCGCGGCGTGAAATACGCGGTCGTGACCATGTGCATCGGCGGCGGCATGGGCGCGGCCGGACTGTTCGAGGTCGTCTAAATTCCGCACTGAAGCGGCACGGTTCCTGCAAGCGGCGTGGCGACTCAAGGAACTGCCAGATGAGCGAGACGCAAGATAACGATTGGGTGCCGGCGGCGCCGCTGCTGGAAGAGACGGTCGAGCCGCTGCGCCCGCTCATCCAGGAGGCGCGCTGGACGTCGTCTTTGGTCGCGGAGCAACTTCTTACCGACAGCGAGGCGTTCTACGCCGAATGGTCGCCGTTGCACGCACAGCCGCCCTATGCGATCTATCACTACACGGATACCACCGGGCTCAAAGGTGTGCTCGAGTCCGGTCTGTTGCGCGCCACCGATGTGACGTATCTGGACGCCTCACGTGAGATCGCCTACACCTACGGTCTGTTTCGCGAACACTTGCGCAAGCGCTGGCGCTCGAACGATCCGTTGGTGAGCGATTTCTGTCTGCAGGCCGAGCTCGCGCTCGACCCGCGCCGCTGGACACGCAATCTGTTCATTGCCTGCTTCTGCGAAAACGGCGATTCACTCACGCAATGGCGCACGCACGGCACCGACGGCGCTTACGCGATCGGGCTGCGCACCGCAACGCTCGATGCCGTCGGCGTGCGTATGCAGCGTGCGGAGCTGCGCCGCGTGGTGTACGCCGCCGAGCAGCAGAATGCCTTGCTGCTGCGGCTCCTCGATCGTGCCGTGAGTGTCGTGCGCTCAGCCCATTCTCTGCCCGAGCAGGAGCGCGCTGGCGTGGTTGCAGTCGTCGTGGAATTTCTCGCCGATCACTTCATTGAGCTGGTCGCAAGCTTCAAGCGCCCGAACCTGCAGGAAGAGCTGGAATGGCGCCTGGTCATTGCGCTCGATCCGATCTATGTCGGCGAACGCACCTGGCAGGTGCAGTTCGCGGCGCGCGACGGCCATCCCGTGCCGTATGTCGAGCTCAACGTTTCGCCGCGCGGCGGCCCGGCCGCATCACCCGTGGCGGAAGTGGTGTGTGGGCCGATCGATCGCAGCGATCTCGCCGCGCGCTCGATTCAGCTGCTGCTCAGAAGCCGCGGCAACGCGAGCGCACGGGTCCGCCATTCCGCTCTCACTCAGAGTGTCTGACATGAACGTATTCGAACTGTTCTCTCTGAAAGATCGTGTCGCATTGATCACGGGTGGCTCGCGCGGGCTGGGTCTGCAGATCGCTGAAGCGCTCGGCGAAGCCGGCGCGCGCGTCGTGCTGACCGCGCGCAAGCAGAACGAGCTCGATGAAGCGCAGGCGAGCCTGCGCGCGCGCGGCATCGAGGCGTTGACCATCGCCTGCGATCTCCAGGATCTGCACGTTGCGCAAGCGCTGCCCGGCCGTGTGCTGGAGAGCTGCAAGCGCCTGGACATCCTGGTCAACAATGCCGGAGCGACCTGGGGCGCGAGCGCGGAAACGCATCCACTCGAGGCCTGGCACAAGGTGATCAACCTGAACTTGACCGCGGTGTTCGCGCTCACCCAGGCGACAGCGCGGCAGGCGATGATTCCCGCGCAGCGCGGCCGTATCGTCAGCATCGCTTCGATTGCAGGTCTGCGTGGCACCGATCCAAGCTTCATGGCCACGGTCGCGTACAACACCAGCAAAGCCGGTATCGTGAACCTCACCCGGCAGATCGCCGTGGAATGGGCCCGCTACGGGATTACCGCCAACGCCATCGCGCCCGGTGTATTCCCCACCAAGATGGCGCGCGGCACGATCGACAAGAGCAGGGAGTTCATCCTTGACCGTACACCGCTGCGCCGCGTGGGCAGCGACGACGATCTCAAAGGCGTCGCCGTGCTGCTTGCTTCGGACGCGTCGAGCTACATCACCGGCCAGACCATCGCGGTAGACGGAGGCATGACGGCTCTTTGAAAGAGAGCTGCTCATGCCATTTCCTCAACTCCCATCGACGCGTACTATGATCCTATCGAATACGACTTGCGCGGCCGCCAGGTTCGTGCGCAATTTGATCGTCGGCAGCCTCGCCTCGGTTGCGATAACATTGGCGGATGCAGGTGCAGCGCCCTGCGTGGTTCCCCTGCAGGGCAAGTGGCAGCAGACCCATACGTTGATCCAAGGCAACAAGATTCCGGACGATACGCAAAGCTGGGTGTTCAAGCCGGACGGGACCATGCAGTTCTTCAAGACCAAGCCTGCGCTCAACATAGCGGGCAAATATCAATGCGACGGCTATACGATTCAGCTCATCGGACGCATGAACAACAGCTTCAAGATCGTCGATCATGGCCTGGACACCATGACCTGGGAGAGCAGCCTCGGCGGTACGGTTTTCGTGAAGCACGTTCCGAAATGACCCAGGCGTCACGTCTCGAGAGCGAGATGTGACGCAAACCAACTTCGACATTCACATCCCGTTCGTCGAGCATCTGGGCCTCCAGCTGCTGGAGAAGGCGGACGGCATCATGCGCCTGCGCTTCACCCCCCGCGCCGAGCATCTCAACAGCTGGAACGGCATCCACGGCGGCGTGCTGATGAGTCTCCTCGATGTGGCTCTGGGCAGCGCGGCCCGCTCCCTGGACGTGAGCTGCATTGGCGCGACTACGGTGGAGCTCAAAACCAATTTCCTGTCTGCCGCAACCGATGCGGTGCTGGGCGAAGGCCGCGCACAACGCGCCGGGCGCTCGCTCATCTTCGCCGAAGGCGAGCTGCGCCGGCCGGACGGAACGCTGGTGGCGAAGGGTACGGGCACGTTCAAGCTGATTTATCCGAATAGTGATTAAATACCGTGATTCGTGATTCGAAACCCACGACGGTGGCAACACCAGGGTATTGCAGTCACGAATCACTAGGAACATTATGCCGCTCGATCCGCAGATCGAAACCATCCTGGCTCTGATCAAGCAGTCCGGCCTGCCCGAGGTGTGGCAGCTCACGCCCGATCAGGGGCGGGAACAATATCTGACCCGCGTGCGCAGGCTCGAGGTGAAGCAATCGATCTATCGCGCGCAGGATCGGCGCATCGCGGGGCCGGGCAGCGATATTCCGATTCGCGTGTACTGGCCGCGCGAGGCGAAGGCCGGAGAGCTGTTCCCCGTGCTGCTCTGGCTGCACGGCGGCGGCTTCGTGATCGGCAATCTCGATACGCACGACTCGGCGTGCCGCATGCTGGCCGAGCAGGCCGACTGCATGGTGGTAGCCGTCGACTATCGACTGGCACCGGAGTGCAAGTTCCCTGGCGCGGTCGACGACTGTCACGCGGTCTTGCGCTGGCTGGCGCTGCATGGAAGCGAGATCAGCGTCGATGCCAAGCGCATCGCGGTGGGCGGCGACAGCGCGGGCGGCAACCTCGCAGCGGTGCTTTCGATCCTGGCGCGTGACGAAGGGTATCCTGCAATCGCCTTGCAGCTGCTGATCTATCCGTGCACCGCGCCTGAGCCGGAGATGGCCTCGCATCACAAGTTCGCCGAGGGCTACGTCCTTTCGCGGCGCAGCATCGTCTGGTTCTACAAGCATTACCAGCGCACGAAGAGCGATGCGAACGACTTTCGCTTCGCGCCGCTGGTGATGGACGACCTGTCCAGGCTGCCGCCCGCTTTCGTGCTGGTGGCCGGGTACGATCCGCTCCGCGACGAAGGCATCGAGTATGCCAAACGCCTCATCGAAGGCGGCAACCGCGTCACGCTGTGCAACTACGAAGGCATGGTGCACGGCTTCTATCTGATGGGCGGCGCTGTCGATGGCGCGCGCCGGGCCGTGGCGCAGTCGGCGGCGGCTTTGCGTGAAGTTTTCACCCAAAGCCAGTGAATGAGGCGTGAAGAGTGAAGGGTGAAGAGTGAAGAGTAGCGCATTCGCGCGGCTAAGAAACCCCCCCGTCACCGGGGGAGAGGGTTGGGGAGAGGGGGATCACCCTTCACTCTTCACCCTTCACGCTTTACTCACTCTTCACCCTTCACGTAAGTAACGAGGAAACCATGCCCACTCTACAAACGAAAGTCGCCTGGATCACGGGCGCAGGTAGCGGAATCGGTCTGGCCGCGGCACAGGCGCTTGCCGCCGGCGGCGCGACGGTGGTGATGTCGGGGCGCCGCGCCGATGTTCTGCAGCGGGAGGCCGATATGATCAAGCAATCGGGCGGCAAGGCACAGGTCGAGGCGCTCGATGTCAGCAATGCGGCGTCGGTCAAACGCGTAACCGATGCGATCCTGGCACGCCACACTAAGATCGACATTCTGGTCAACAGCGCGGGCTTGAACAACCCGCAGCGCTACTGGCGCGATCAGACCGTCGAGAGCTGGGACCAGGTGGTGCGCATCAACCTCGATGGCACGTTCTACTGCACACACGCGGTCCTGCCTGCCATGCGCAGCCGCAAGGACGGTGTGGTGATCAACATCTCTTCCTGGGCGGGTGTATACACGTCCGCGATGGTCGGCGCTGCGTACAACGGCACCAAGGCTGCGGTGATCTCGCTCACCGAAACCATCAACATGGAAGAGTGTATCAACAACATCCGCGCCTGCGCGATCTGCCCGGCTGAAGTGGCGACACCGATCATGGACCGGCGCCCGATCCCGCCTTCGCCCGAGGAACGCAAGCGTATGCTGCAGCCGGCCGACCTCGGAGCGACCATCCGCTGGGTCGCCGAGCAACCCGATCACGTTTGCATCAACGAGATCATCATCAGCCCGACGTGGAACCGGCTTTATGTTGGCGGCGCGGACATCACGAAGCGCTGAGCGTTGCGCGAGCCCATTGGCTCGATGAGGTGAAGCAATGAGCCGGCAGCCGGTGGCATTCACCCACGAGCAGCTCGAGCAGCTCTTGTGGGAGATGGTGGCCGAGGTCCTCGCCCACGAGGATTTCGAGCAGTTCCTCACATGGATGCGGGCCAACGCGCACCTCCATTTCGGCCATCTGCCTTTCGTCGATGAGGACGGGCCGCGGGCGATGGCCGCAATGGTTGCGCGAACATTCTGGAATCACATGCCCTTGCCGGGCAACGGCTTCAAGCCGCGCCCGGTGGCTGCGCCGGGCCGCAATGATCCCTGTCCGTGCGGCTCAGGTGCAAAATACAAAACGTGTTGTGCGCAGCTCCCGCAGTTCGATGCATTCGATGAAGACGAGCTCTGGGCGGCCATGGCGCAGCAGTTGCCGGCCGCTCAGCTGCGCAAGGCGATCGAGACCAAACGAATGCCGCCGGTCGCGCTGGCCGAAGCAGCGCGGCGCGAGTTGGACGTACAGGCGCCCAAGAAAGCGGTGAACCTCCTGCAGCCGCTGTTCGAAGGCGAGCTCGCGCGTTGCGATGAGCGCTACGAGCCCGCGCTCGATGCTCTCTGCGACGCGTACCAGGCGCTCGGTCACGATCGCAAACGGTTGTTGTTCCTCGAGCAGGTTGCACAGCAATGCAAAGGGTCGCTCGCGGCGGCGGCCTGGCAGCGACTCGCGGCGATGCGCATGGACCGTGGGGACCATGAGGGCGCATGGGAAGCTTTTCGGGGTGCACAGAAAGCCGATCCAGACTCACCGAGTCTGGCACTGAATGAGGTCACGCTGCTGCTCGGCGAGCGGCGCGGCGACGAGGCCGCGGCGCGCGCGCGCTTCTATGTGGCGCGCTTCCGCAAACTCGGTTTCGATGATGAGGGTTGGCTCGACTCACTGGAGGCGGTAGCGCGAGATCCCCACGCGGCTCTAGCCGACATGAATATGGAATCGGCCGGAGTCGATGTCGAGCGTCTGCGCACCTGGCTCGATGCCTGTGTCGCCCGGCCGCTGCCCCAGTATGAAGTGCAGCCGCTTCTGGAGATCGATCCGGAGAACGAAACCGAGATGCTCGCGCACCTGCGCCGTCAGCTGAGCGCCATGGGCGTACCCGCCCCCGAGCTCAACAAGATCGCGAGGAAGATGGCGAGAGACCTGAAACGGCAGAAGCTCGAGCGTGAGAAGTCCGAACGACAGGAGAAGCTGTTTCCAGGTGATTCCACCGTCGAGGACGCGCATGCCAACGAGCGCGTGCTGAGTACGCCGCCTGACCTCGCAAGCCTGGAAGCGCAATGGCGCGAAGTCTATCTGGGGGAGGAGCCGTTCAGCGTCTCTTCCGGGATGGTCGAAGGCGCTGAAGCCTGGGACCCGGGTGCGGTCGAGGACTGGCTCGCCTTTCTCGAGGCTCATCCCGAGGCCGGGGACAGCCTCGAGATCATCGACGACGTCGCCACCGCGCTCTCCGCATTCGATTCGCAGCTGCCGCAGGGAGCCGGCTTCGGGCTGGCGCCGGCGCTGGCGGAGCGAGGCTGCGCCATTGTCGTGCACGCGGCAGGTGAAGCCGACGTCGAGCTGCCCTGGGGTTGCGTCGAAAACCGTCCCGGGTTGCGCTTGTTCGCAACTGCGATCCATAGCTGTCTCGATCGCAACGAGACCGACCGCGCCACCGCCCTCATGCGCACGCTGCTGCGTTTGAATCCCAACGACAATCACGGTTTCCGTGCATTGCTGATCAATCAGCTGCTGCGCGTCGACGACACCGCAGCAGCGCTCGAGCTGATCGCGCGCTATCCCGACGATATGATGGTGGAGATGAGATACGGCGCTGCCCTGGCTCATTTCCGCCGCGGCGAACAAGCGCTCGCTCGAGAGGCATTGCAGATCGCGCTGACGAGCAACGCGCATGTGCCGACGTTTCTGATCAAGGAACGCATTACCAAACCGCGCATGAATCCCGAGACGGTTGCCATGGGAGGCCGCGACGAGGCATGGCTGTACCGCGAGGACGCACGCGAGGTCTGGCAAGCCACGCCGGGAGCGCTCGAATGGCTCAAGACTGCAACGTCTGCGGCTCGCCGATGAGCTTGCGCTGCGTCGTCCCTCCATTGCAGCAATCGAAAGGTCCCCTGTCCGCTGCGCCGTCGTCGAAGACGGCGTGCTGCTCGATCCAGGTCAGCTGAGCTGAAGCCGAGCATTCCGCTTTACCCAACGATGCGGAGTAAGATGTTCCTCACGCCGAACCAATAACGGCGATAAGGAGGAGTTCGCAATGAGCCGATTCACGCGCCGGCGTTTTCTGGCTGCGACCGGCGTTGCGGCTGCGGCTGGCGCAGCACGGCAACTGACCGGACCGACCAGCGCGCAGGCCGCACAGTTGAAGCTCGAGCCGGAAAAGGGTGCGGTGCTGCGCGTCCTGCGCTGGAAGCGCTTCGTGCAGGGCGACGAAGAACTGTTCATGGCGAACACGCGCCATTACACGCAGCTCACGGGAGTCGAGGTCAAAGTCGACAGCGAGAACTGGGAAGATCTGCGTCCCAAGGCGGCGGTTGCCGCCAACGTCGGTGCCGGTCCCGACATCATCATCAGCACCGATGAGCAGCCGCATCTGTATCCGGACAAGCTGCTCGATGTCACCGATGTCGCCGAATATCTCGGACAGAAATACGGCGGATGGTTCGACATCTGCCCGGAGTTCGGCATGCATGCGGGCCGCTGGATCGCGATCCCGACCGGTGCTGGCGGCGGCGCGATGGTCTACCGCAAAAGCATGCTCAACGCCGTCGGCTTCAAGGAGCTTCCCAAAGATCTGAACGGCTTTCTCAAGCTGTGTCAGGCGCTCAAGGCCAAGGGCACGCCCCCGGGTTTTGCACTGGGACATGCCACCGGTGACGCCAACGGCTGGACGCATTGGCTGATGTGGTCATTCGGCGGTCGGCTCGCGGACGAGAAGAGCAAGCTCGCGCTCAACTCGAAGGAAACCGTTGCCGCGTTCGAATACGCGAAAGAGCTGTATCAGACTTTCGTGCCCGGCACGCTGTCCTGGGGTGATCCGAGCAACAACAAAGCGTTTCTCGCTGGCGAGATCAGCCTCACGATGAACGGGATCTCGATCTACTATGCCGCCAAGACGAGCACCGATGCGAACCTGAAAGCGCTGACTGCGGACATTCAACACGCGGATCTGCCGATCGGGCCGATCGGCCAGGAAGTGCGTGGCTTGCTGATTTTTCCGGCATCCATTTACAAGTACACCAAGTATCCGAATGCAGCCAAGGACTACATCCGCTTCATGATGGAGCGCGAGCAATACGAGCCCTGGCAACGAGCCTGCATCGGATACGTCTCGCATCCGCTGCGTGCGTACGACTCGAATCCGGTGTGGGCGGAAGACCCGCAACACCTGTTTTTCCGCGACGTCGTGCGCAAGGGCCGGCACACGGGTTATGCGGGACGGCTCGGCAAGGAATCGGCTGGCGTGCTCGCCGACTTCATCATCGTCGACATGTTCGCCGAGGCGTGTACCGGACAGCAGACGCCGAAGGAGGCGGTGCAGCGGGCGGAGAAGCGTGCGCAGCGGCATTATCGGACTTGACGAGTCCGAGCGTCTGTGGGGGTGCAGCGCGTCGCTGCACCAATCCCGGTAGACTTGCGCTTTCGAGCCGCAGGCTGCAAGCGCAATGAACGAACCCCGCTACATTCCCGGCGTTACCAGGCTGCCAACGCTCACCGGCCGAGCCGCATTCCTGCAATTGCTCGTGGGCGAGGGCGTCGATACGCTGTTCGGCAATCCCGGCACCACGGAGCTCGCCATCATGGAAGCGCTCGGTGCGCAATCCGAGTTGCGCTATGTGCTGGGACTCCAGGAAGGCATCGTGGTGAGCATGGCGGACGGTTACGCTCGAGCGTCCGGTCGCCTCGCTGCCTGCAATGTGCACGTGGCACCCGGATTGGGAAATGCCATGGGCGCGCTGTACAACGCCAAGTTCTACGGCTCGCCGGTCCTGATCACCGCCGGACAGCAGGAGCAGGGGCACGGCCTGATGGAGCCCATGCTGTACGATCCGCTGGTGCCGATCGCGCACCCGCTGGTGAAGTGGGCCATCGAGGTCACACGCGTGCAGGATCTGCCGCGCATCGTGCGGCGTGCGGGCAAGATAGCGACTACACCGCCCACCGGCCCCGTGTTTATCAGTTTACCCGGTGACATCCTCGATGCGCAGGCAGAGCTCGATCTGGGACGCCCCACGCGCATCGATACGGCCAACCGCCCATCCGATGAAGCGCTCGAGCGCCTGGCCGCGCGCATGCTGGAGTCGCGCAATCCGGTGCTGATCGCCGGGCATGAGCTGCAGACGCGCGATGCGCTGCAGGAAGCCGCGCAGCTTGCGGAAACGCTGGGTGCGGCGGTCATGCAGCAGACGGTGCCGTATGCCGCGCATTTCTTCTCCGAGCACCCGGCGTTCGTCGGCCAGCTCACGCGCAGTCAGCAACAGGTCAAGGCGGCGCTGCAACCCTACGATCTGCTGGTGTTCCTCGGCGCCGATGTGTTGCGCATGTCGGTCCACAGCCCGATCGATCCACTGCCCGAAGGCGTGAGCGTCGTGCAGATCGGCGAGCGCGACTGGGAGCTCGGCAAGAACTATCCGGCGCATGTGGCGATCCATGCCAACGTCAAGGAGACGCTGCGCGCGCTGGTGGCGTACCTGCAGGCGAAGCTGCGCGCGGATCAGAAGATGGCGGCTGCGCGCCGGCTCACCGAATTCGCCAATCACAATTGGAGCACCAACCGCGATGCGCTGCGCACCGACGCGCTCACACTCG
>JBGQKF010000114.1:0-10403 GCA_041499435.1 Gammaproteobacteria bacterium | reverse complement strand
GTCGCGACCGAGGATGTGGGGTATATGCTGAAGGGCTTGGGTGTGGAGACTGGCGTGGACCTGGATCGGCTGCTCGATGCGGCCGATTTCATCTGCGCGGTGTTGCAGCGGCCGACCGCTTCACGTGCCGGGCGTGCGCTGCGTGCGCGGGCTTGCAAACAGGCGGCTTGACGTTCACTACGGCGTGTCGCTCACACACGTCATGCTCGGGTAGATGCCCCAGGCAGAGACGGGGAGGACGTACCCTGCCCGGGGCGTTCCCGAAACGACGCGCCATGAAGCGATGCACATGACCGCGCCAGGGAGAGGGACTGCGCGTGCAGGCTGACTGACTCGCACGCCAAGGGCAGTCTATGTGGTAATTTTTCCCTCGTCAAGCGCCGTGTAAATTTTTCCCGCATCGGCTATAGTCATAAGCTATGGCTCGCAGCGCCCCCTCCGCTTCCGGCAGCAAATCGCCTATTACCGTGCTGGTGTCTGCGCTCAGACGACTGCTGCGTCCGGTGATTCGACTCGCGATTCACTATGGACTCACCTATCCATCGCTCGCCGAGCTCTTGAAGTCCATCTATGTCGAGGTCGCCGACCGTGAGTTTCAGATCGACGGCAAACTGCAGACGGACAGCCGCGTCAGCATGCTGACCGGGGTGCATCGCAAGGACGTGAAGCGGCTGCGCAGCGAGTCGGCCGCTGAGACGCGCGAGGTGCCGAAGAGCGTGTCGCTCGGTGCGCAAATCGCGGCGGTCTGGAGCAGCCGCTCGGAATATCTGACTCGCGATGGTGAACCGCGCCCGCTGCCACGCCTGTCCGCCAACGAAGCGCAACCTTCCTTCGATTCACTGGTCCGTTCGGTAAGCCGGGACATCCGCTCGCGCGTTGTGCTCGATGAATGGCTGCGCCTGGGCGTGGTGTCTATGGACGGGGACGATGTGACGCTGAACCGCGCGGCGTTCATTCCGGCGAGCGGGTTCGAGGAGAAAGCGTTCTATCTCGGCCAGAACCTGCACGATCATGCCGCGGCGATAGCCCACAACGTGGTCGGCGGACAGGCGCCGATGCTCGAGCGCTGTGTCCACTATGACGGGGTGGAAGGCGAAACGATCGATGACCTCGCGAAGGCCGCGGAAGCCTGGGGCATGAAAGCATTGCGGGCGGTGAACACCAAAGTGCAGCAGGGCATCGGCGCCAGTGGATCGGAATTGGGGAAATGGCGGATGAATTTCGGCCTGTACTTCTACGCCGAGCCGATGGACGCGCCTGCGCAACCTGAGGAACTGCAACGCGATGCCACTTAGCGCGAAACTGCTGGCGCTTACTTGCGCGATTGCGTCGTGCGCGCCGGGCGCGGCGCTCGCAGCGCGTGGCTGCAACTCCGAAGGTGGCATCGGCGGCACCGGGCGGCCCGCAGTCACCAGTCAGGAACAGCAGACACGGCCCAATCCTACCCCCAACGGCGGCATGGGCGGCACCGGCATCAACGCAGCGGCCGGCGTGGTCGGCGTGGTGACTGGATTCGCGAGCATTTGCGTGAACGGATCAGAGGTGTTCTACCGCACCGACACCCCGGTCGAGTTGAATGGAAGTCCGGCGGCCGCGAGAGATCTGGAGCTTGGCCAGGTCGTGCGAGTCGATGCGGAACAGATCTCGCCGAGTCAGTATCGTGCTTCGCGCATCGCCGTGTTGGAATCGTTGATCGGGCCTGTCACGCAAGTGGATGCCAAGCGGAGAATGTTCTGGGTGATGGGCCAGCCGGTGCGGCCCGTACCCGACGCCGTGGTCGCGCTGTCCGGCAATGGGCTACCGTCGCTGAAGTCGAGCGTGCGGGTGAGCGGCCTCATGAATGCGCGCGGGGAGGTGCTGGCTACGCGCATCGAAGGCGTGTCTCCGAAAGCGCCGGTCTATCTGATGGCCAATATCACGCAGCTCGACCGGCGTGTTGTGCAGCTCGGTTGGGTTCGCGTCGAGCTGCCCGCGGGTGCCGAGAAGAATAACGGGCTGCAGCTCGGACGCGAGGTGGCGGTACGAGGACGCTGGGATGGCGAAGGCGTCATCGCAGAAGCTTACTGGATCGAGCCGCGTCTCAAGTTCGCGAATCAGCCGAAGCGCTTGAGCCTGGAAGGGTACGTCCTCCAGTGCGATGCGCCGGGTCGCTACGCGCTGAACGGCGTGGAGCTCAGCGAGTCTGCCGGCGCTGGCGATCTCGCGCAGCATCTGGGGCGGCGCGTCGTTGTGCAGGGTCAATTGACTGGGCGCGCACTTAAGCTCGATGAGTTGCGGCCGGTGTCCTCCGAGCCGCCTCCTGAGACCGACGCGGGCAAGCCCCGCAACCCCAGGGATCCGGCGTCGGATAGCGCATTCGAAGAGCAGGTTAATATCCGCATCCATTGCGGCGCCTGAGGTCACGACCGGGTTTTGAGTCGCAGGCGGGGCCGCGCGCGCTCGTGTATCCTGCGCCTTTGCCGCCGTTTGTGGTCCGCCACCGGCATGACTGCACGTATTCCTGACGTTCCATCGCCCTGCATCGGCGTGTGCTTCATCGAGCAGCATTCCGGTCTGTGCCGGGGATGCTTTCGCACGCTGCAGGAGATCTCGGACTGGATCGAGATGACTCCGGATGAGAAGCGCGCAACGCTGCAGGAGCTGCCGGCGCGCCAAGCCGAGCACGGTGAACCGTGACCCCGCGTGTCCGGCGGCATCGTCCATTTGCGAAGGCTCGTTTTCATTGATCGTATAAAAACCCATGCCGCTCACTCCCCCCGCCGATCGCCAGCTAATGCACACCCGTCAGATTCGCTGCCAGGGTTATCTGCGCGCGGATGGATTGTGGGATATCGAAGGGCATCTGGTGGATACCAAGCCCTACGACTTGCCCAATGTCGATCGCCCGCATGGAAAAATCACCGCCGGCGAGCCGCTGCACGAGATGTGGATGCGCCTTACGGTCGACACCGATTTGTGGGTCCGTGCGGTCGAAGTAGTGACCGACTTCGGGCCGTATGCAGTATGCCCGTCGATTGCGCCGAATTTCCAGCGCCTGGTCGGGGAGCGCATCAAAGCGGGATGGACACAAAGAACGCGCGAGTTGCTTGGCGGCGTGCAGGGCTGCACGCACTTGGTCGAGCTGCTCGGGCCGCTGGCTACTACTGCGTTTCAGACCATCTATCCCGCTCGTGTCAAACGCGATTCGGCAAAGAGCGGCCACAAGCCGGCGCTCATCGATACGTGCCATGCCTATCGCAGCGACGGACCGCTCGTCCAACAGAAGTGGCCCGAGCATTACACCGGCCCTCGTAGCTGAGTCGCCGGTAGAGGAAGTTACTTAAGCATGTCGGACAACTCGATCGCTGGCCGTTGCGCGCTCGTAACCGGAGCGTTCAGCGGGCTGGGGCGGCACTTCGCGTTGACGCTGGCGCGCGCGGGCGCGAAAGTGGGCCTGGTTGGTCGCCGCATCGAGGAAGGCGAGAAGCTGCAGCGCGAGATCGAAGCTTCCGGTGCGCGTGCATTCGCAACGCGCATGGACGTGCGCGAGCCGGACAGCGTGGCCAACGCAGTGAACGAAATTGCACAGCAGCTCGGCGCGATCCGTATTCTCGTGAACAATGCGGGTGTCGCTGTCACCAAATCGTTTCTCGATCTTTCCGAGCAGGACTGGACCGATGTCGTCGATGTCAATCTGAGCGGGGCTTTTCGGGTTGCGCAGGCGACGGCACGCCACATGCGCAACCACGCCGCCGGCGGCAGCATCATCAACATCGCCTCGATCACCGGGCTGCGTGTCGCCGGTGCCATTTCGGCTTATACCGCGTCCAAGTCCGGCCTGATCCAATTGACCAAGGCCATGGCGCTCGAGCTCGCCCGCTATGGCATTCGCGTAAATGCACTGGCACCCGGTTATATCGAGACTGATCTCAACCGCGCCTTCTTTCAGTCCGAAGCGGGGCAAAGTCTGATCAAGCGCATCCCGCAGCGGCGGATCGGTAAACTCGAGCATCTTGATGGTCCGCTGATGCTTTTGGCATCAGATGCTTCCGAGTTCATGACCGGCTCGGTGCTGGTGGTCGATGGCGGGCATCTGGTGAGCTCGCTTTAAGGCGCGCGCCGGACGCCCGCTTCAGGCACAATCTCACCTTCCATCGTGATAGCAGATTCCTAAGACCGTGTCCTTCTTCAACCTCTATGCGCATAACTTCGTCCGTGCCGCGATTGCGATTCCCGAAGTGCGCGTGGCCGATGTGCCTTTCAACGCGGACCAGATCATCGATTTGATGAAGCAGGCGGCGCAGCGCCGTGCCGTGCTGGTTGTGTTTCCCGAGCTCGCCCTGTCGGCTTATTCGTGCGAAGACCTGTTTCACCAGCAGGCGCTGCTCGACGCATGCACGGGTGCACTCACTCGGGTGCTGCAGGCATCCGCCGACTTACCGCTGGTCGCGGTGATCGGAGTACCCCTGCAGATCGACGGCCTGCTCTACAACTGTGCCGCGGTGGTCGCGCAGGGCCACCTGCTTGGCATCGTGCCCAAGACCTATTTGCCGAACTACCGCGAGTTCTATGAGCTGCGGCAGTTCACGCCGGCGGACTTCTGCAAGCGACAGCACATCGGGTTATGCGGCCAGAGCGATGTGCCGTTCGGCAATCGACTGTTGTTTCGCTGCGAGAGCCAGCCGCTGTTCACGCTCTTCGTGGAGATCTGCGAGGATCTGTGGACGCCAATTCCGCCTTCATCCTACGCGGCCCTGGCCGGGGCCACCGTGCTGGTGAATGTATCGGCCTCGAACATCACGATCGGGAAAGACGAATACCGCCGCCAGCTCGTGGCGAATCAGTCGGGGCGCTGCATCGCCGCGTATCTGTACTGTGCTGCAGGCTACGGGGAGTCCACTACGGATGTGGCGTGGGATGGCCACGGCATGATCTACGAGAACGGCTCGCGTGTGGTCGAGAGCGAACGCTATCTGTATACCTCGCACCTGGTCGCGGGCGAGCTGGATCTCGATCGAATCGTACAGGATCGCATGCGCACCAACACATTCGGACAGTCGGTGCCCGACCATGCGGATGTCCTGGCGCAGTTTCGCACGGTAGCGTTTCCGCTCGAGCTGCCGCATGCTGCCGAGCTGCCGCTCGAGCGTCAATACGAGCGCTTCCCGTATGTGCCGGCCGATCCGCTCACGCGCGACATGCGTTGTCACGAGGTGTACGAGATCCAAGTGCAGGGGCTGGTGAAGCGCCTGCGCGCGATGAAGACCGAGAAGGTCGTGATCGGCATCTTTGGCGGGCTTGACTCCACGCAGGCGCTGATCGTCTGCGCGCGCGCCATGGACGTGATGGGCGTGCCGCGGCGGAACATCCTCGCCTACACGATGCCCGGCTTCGCCACCAGCGAGCGCACTCTGGATCAATCGCGCCGACTCATGGCAGCGGTCGGCTGCACGGCACACGAAGTGGACATCCGGCCGAGCTGCATGCAGATGTTCAAGGACATCGGCCATGCCTTCGCCGAAGGCAAGCCGCTATACGACGTGACGTTCGAGAACGTGCAGGCGGGCGAGCGCACCAGCCACCTGTTCCGGCTGGCGAACGTACATAACGCTCCGGTGGTTGGCACCAGCGATCTGTCCGAGCTGGCGCTCGGGTATTGCACCTATGGCGTCGGCGATCATATGGCGCACTACCACGTGAATGCCAGCGTGCCGAAGACGCTGATCCAGTATTTGATTCGATATGTCGCACGCACCAACCAGCTCGGCGAGCAAACCAGCGGTGTGCTGCTCGATGTGCTCGACACGCCGATCAGTCCAGAGCTGGTGCCGGGGAAAAGCGAGAGGGAGCCGGGGCAGAGCACCGAAGCGGTGGTCGGCCCGTATGAGCTGCAGGACTTCCATCTGTACTACATCCTGCGCTTCGGCTACCTGCCCAGCAAAGTGGCGTTCATGGCGTGGTGCACGTGGCGCGACCGCACCAAAGGCGGCTGGCCGGACCTTCCTGAAGATTTGCGCAATCAATACAACATCGCTGCGATCAAGAAGTGGCTGGCAGTCTTCGTGCGGCGATTCTTTCAGTACTCGCAGTACAAGCGCAGCGCGATGCCCAACGCGCCGAAGGTTGGATCGGGCGGGTCGTTGTCACCGCGGAGTGACTACCGCGCGCCGAGCGACAGCGAGGCGACGGTGTGGCTGGAAGACGTCGAGCGGATTCCTTCCCGCGGCCCGTGACGCGCGATCATGCGCGACGCAGCGCTGGCCGTTCTTTTGCCACTCATGACGTCTACATCATTTCGCGCCGTCCGCCGAGGAACAGACTCCCCCACAGGGAGCCGGCGGTCTTCAGCCAGTCGGCCGCGTAGGCGTACGGCAAGCCCAGCATCCCATCAAGGTCCATGCTCCACGCCTCGCGCGGCTTCCCGCTGGCCAAGCTCGTTGCGGCATCGGCGACGCTCAGCCACCACTTGGCGCCGTAGGCTGAGGGTGCCATCAGCAGCTTCATCGCCAGGATGGCGCTCTCGGGGTAAGTCTCGAGATGGAGAATCTCGATCGGCTTTCCCAAGGGCTCCACCTTATGGATTGCCGCGGCCGCATTGAGCCCGCTCGTGACGGCTGCTTCGACGGTGGCCATGTCGATGTGGTTGCGGCACAAGTCTCCGGCGAAGAAGAGATTCGAGATGGCGGGGTAGTGGGTCTCAGGCCGCCACACCTCGCTGCCGACCTGGTTGACGAAGAGCGTGTCGGCCTTGTTCGCCGTGTAATGCGACCGAGCCCAGTCGATATCGCTGTTTTCGTCTCCCCACTGTCTGCCCGGATTGAAATGAGGGACGTAGCGGTGGAACATCTTGACCATAGCGTGTCGGTTCTCTTCGGCATGGTCCGAGGGGAGCGCCCAGTAGTCAGAGATCGCCAGGGTCACAGCCGAGATGTCCTTCATTCGAGGGTCGTCCCACAGCTGGGATAGATCGATGCAGGTGAGCTCGCAGCCGGAGTCGATCATGAAGGTATTCTCGGCGGGTATACCCTGTACCTTGCGTTTGAAGTACAGATCCAGGACGGCGATCGGCTCCGAGTCGAGGCGCCGAACCTGCGCGAGCTGCGGCAACCGGTCGACGATGCGATGCCCCATTGGCACGGCCCGGGTCTCGATCAGCCCGCCCAGCGTATTGGGCGGGACCGCGAGGACGACGTAGTCGAATGAGTCCACCGGATTCAGGTCGGGATGATCCTGCTCGCGGCGCTTCAGGTTCACTTCGTGTTTGTGCCAGTCGAATGTGGTCTCTTCCACCTTTATCTCGCTGATGCTCGCGCCGTCGACCTTGACCGATGTCACCATGGCGTTCTTGCGGATCTCACAGTTTTTCAGACTGTTGAGCTTCTTTTCCAGGGGCTCGATGATCTTCTGCTGGAGACTACCTTTGAGCAGCCAGACCAGGGGCGAGAGATTGCCGAAGGTGTGGACGAGAAAATTCCGGTACGAGGACGCGGACGTCTCGTCGGCGTGCACCGACCATATGACCATCACGACGAAGTCATGAAGAGTGACGACTTCCTCGGTCGCGTACGGGCGCGACTGCACGAAACCGCTGATGCTGTAGTCGCGCAACTGCGTCTGCGCATCGAAGGAATGCGCCAGCATGTCCAGCATCGAGTAGGCCCACAGATACATGTGGAGCGGCGGCGCGACGCCCGAGAACAGATTGCTACGCATGCCCTCCAGGGACCCGGCGTCCCTCAGTTCCATGGGGTGTTCCTGCTTCAGACGCAAGACCTTGACGGTGTTCCGGTGCGCGAAGTCCGACTTCGCGGACATGTCCCTGCGCATGCCCAGATCGTTCTCGACCAGGTGCCAGAAATTGACATAGAAGTTCGAGAACATGTGAGGATAGACATCGTGGTAGGTGCCGGTCTCCTGGTGCTCGTGAGAGGCGAGGTTCCCGCCGAGAAAAGGTTTCTGCTCGTACACCGTGACCTTGTAGCCGCGCTCGGAAAGCCGCAGAGCGGCGGTCAACCCCGAAATTCCGCCGCCCACGACCGCTACCCTGACGTCTCGAGACATGGTCAACTCTCCTGAAAAAGCCCAACTCGCAAATTAGCGACGCCCGGCAACCGAACCTGATCGAGAATGGCACTGAGCCAGAAAGAGCCGTGAACCCCCGCCGCCGCCGATGATCGCGACGGCGTACTGCTCTCACGGAATTGGATCAACGGAGAAGGCGTCGATCCGCGCCTCTTTCCCGGCGCACTGACACGAGAACAGGCGATGCAGTTAGCATTCGCACTGTCTACGCCGTCTCGCAGAAGTTGTCAAATCAGCCCGTACGCCTATCCCAATAGCAAATCTGGACAAAATTCATTGCACGTCGCAAGCTAGTACGCAGCAAACAATTCATGCGGTGCATTGCGCAAGTTATAGGGAGGATTCTCCATGAGTGACGATTCAGACAAGGTGGTTGAGCTCAGTGGCAGCGAAAAAGAGGTATTGGTGGAGAAGAAAGCCACCTGTCCGTTTATCGGTAGTGCCGTGGCCCAGGGCAAACTCGCCGTGAGAAATAGCGTTGAGAACCCGCTCGCCAGCGTTGAAGATGTCAGGAGATTGGGCAATAGCGGTGGTGGCGATCTTGGCGACCTGCTCGTGATATTCGCGAGCGGGAATCATGCGTTCATGCAGGGTGATTCCGGAAAGCTGGACAAGAAAGTACCGAGCGGCTTGTTCTCCCTGGAGTTCCCGGGCTCACAGGGCTCTCACCCGGGGCACAGCGGAATTCTCCAGGGCGACCCGGCGATACCGGGTTCAGGCCGGCTGAGTCGGGCGGATCTTGCCAGACTTGCCGGCCGAGCAAAGGATGGTTTGATCAAACGGTCCGAGGTTGGACGCTTCATTGCGGAAAACCTGCTTAAGGATCCAACGTGCAAGGTGTTCGGGAAGAAGGTAGCAACGCTGTTAGCTAGTGATTTGCTCGCGTTCGTGGAGACCACCGGTCCGGCCTTGATGAGCAGACTCTTCGGTTCGAATGAGGACGCGACCACGACGCATCGGGATCTGGAGGAGAAGCTCACCAAGCTTCTGGGCGAGGACAATCTTATTGGGTCCGCTGGAGAGTTCGGTCTGCTCTTCGCGCTGCTCGCCAACAAGCCCGGGGCCAGGGAGCTTGACGGTGAGCCCGCGGTGGCGGTACAGGACCTGGAGGCGATGTTTCTCAACAAGCGCCTTCCCGAGGGCTGGGAGACCTGGAAGAAATCACGCATCGACTGGGTCACCAATACCACCGGGCTGCTGATCAGCGCTGGCAAGGAATACCGGGCACTTACACGAACACAATGACTGACGCTCTGGGTCGGGTGGTCGCAGCCTGGTTTTTCCACTGCGCGCGCAGACATCGCCAGCCTCTGTAGACGTCAGGACCAGTGCCGACCCATGCCATGTGCATCGCGCTTGGTGCGAAGATCGGGCCAAACATCGTGAGGCTCGTGCGACCTGGAGCCGGCGCGCACCGGCGAACCGTCGTTCGTCGCAGCGATTCCTGCTCCTTTCTCTCGATCGCGATGGCGATGCACTGATCGATCAGCGCGAGCTCGATCTGTCGGCGGAGCGCGTGGTCGAATACCTGTCCAGGCACGTTGCCGTTACCGCCGATGGTCGGGCGCTGACGCTGAAATCCGACGCCATGCATATCGCGCAGGGCGTTGACGGAAAACAGCTCCTGGAGACCACGCTCTTGTTTCCGGGCGCACCGGCTGCCTCCTATTCGATTCGCTGCGACCCGCTCACGGACTTAGGCTCCGACCACCGCACGCTCGCCAAGATCTCCCGCAACGGCCGCACGGAACAATTTGTTTTTCAACAAGGCGTCGCCTACCTGAGCGCTCAGCAGGCGTTTTCTGCCGCGTTCGTGCAATTTCTCCAGCTCGGAGTGATGCACATCTTCACCGGGTATGACCACATTCTGTTTCTGCTCGGCCTGCTGCTTGCCACTGAACGCCTGCTCGATGCGGTAAAGATCATCACGGCGTTCACACTGGCGCACAGCATCACGCTCGCGCTCGCCGCCCTGGATCTGGTGGTGTTGAACGCGAAGCTGGTCGAAGCCGGCATTGCGCTCAGCATCGTCTACATTGCGGCCGAGAACCTGCTGCAGAAGAAGTCCGGCAAGCGCTGGATGGTGAGCTTCGCCTTTGGCTTGGTACACGGGTTCGGGTTCGCCAATGTTCTGCGGGAGATGGATCTGCAGCGATCGAGTTTGCTCGCTTCGCTGCTGTCATTCAACATGGGCGTGGAGCTGGGTCAACTGGTCATCGTGATTCTGATTCTTCCGGTCCTGGCGATGGCCCGGCGCACGCGCGCTTTCCCGATTGCGATGAACTGCGCGTCGGTGTTGATACTTCTCCAGGGGCTATGGTGGTTCTACGAGAGGGCGCTCG
>JBGQKF010000113.1:0-10452 GCA_041499435.1 Gammaproteobacteria bacterium | reverse complement strand
GTGTGGTTACGGCTTGTGCGGGCCGACCTCCCTCCGCAGTACCCATAGCGCGGCCCTAGTACCGAGCTGCACACACCCACCCGGTCTGAGCAACAGGCCAGAAGCGTTGTCACTGAGGTGGCTCCGTGGAGAGAACCTGTTGCGGGACCCGAGAGTGTGCGGTGAGGGAACAAGCCACGCTATTTTTTCGAGGCTACTCTACGGACTGAGCGGCAGCCTTCACCGCGCCTAGCAAGGAGCGAAGCTGATCGATGAACCCGCGGCACGCTGTAGTGGCCTCGATGTGCTGATCGAGTAAGTCGATGTAGAGGCCAACCGTACCGCGCGTTGCGGAGGCCGTGACCTTCGTCCCGTCGGGGTTGACCTGTTCCATGACTGGCGTCTCGCCTAACACCGCAGGGTTATGGAGAATGAAGGACCCTGGAGCTATGCGCCACCATTCGTATTCGACGACCTTCGGCAGTGGTGTAGCGCCGGTCGTGCCAAAGTGAACATCAGCATCCCGAAATTTAGCCATCCTCCAGAATTTGGCCCTGGCGTGATCGTCTTTGAGACCGTGCAGCCAACGCTGTCTTGTCTCTTTAAACTTGCCGCCCTTGCCCCTAAACTGGGAACCATGCTTGCGCCACTTCGTTGTCAACTCACTGAAAATAGGCGCTATCCAGATGACGCAGTAACTGACGGAGGGTGAGGGATTCGAACCCCCGGTACCCTTACGGGTACGCCTGATTTCAAGTCAGGTGCATTCGACCACTCTGCCAACCCTCCGGAACATACAGCGCCCCTTGTCAGGTCCTAATCACTGACCTTTTGATTCATCAGTACATTGCCGGTGTCAAGGCCGGCAGCAAGCCGTCTGGCGCTTAAACCCGGACAGCGAGTTGAAAGTTTACCCGGACTCGCCTACTCTTGAGGTTGCTTTGCAACCGCAAGGAGATTCCAAAGCCTATGCAACCCGAACTTCAGTACCGCGCTCAGACCACAACAACGATAGCGGACGAGCAGAACAAAGTCCTGCGCAACACCTACCTGCTGCTGGCGGTGAGCATGATTCCCACCGTCATCGGCGCGGCTATCGGCGTCAACACCAGCTTCGCCTGGCTGGCTCAGTATCCCATCATGGGGCCGCTCGGCATGCTCGCCGTTATGATCGGCTGCCTGTTCGCCGTCACAGCGCTGCGCAACAGCGCCTGGGGCATCGCCGCGATGCTCGGCTTCACCTTCCTCATGGGATGGTGGCTCGGGCCGATGCTGCAGTACGCCCTGCATTTCCGCAACGGAGCGCAACTCATAGGCGTGGCCGCCGGAGCGACCGGAGTCATCTTTTTTGGCCTGGCAAGCTACGTAACGGTCACCAAGAAGGATTTCAGCTTCCTTGGCAAGTTCTTGTTCGTGGGGCTGATTCTGCTGGTTCTGGCCAGCATCGCCAACCTGTTCTTCCAGGTCCCGGTGGCTTCCCTCACGCTGTCCGCTGTTGCCGTCGTCATTTTCGCCGGCTACATCCTCTACGACGTGAGCGCGATCATCCATGGCGGCGAAATCAACTACATCATGGCGACGCTGCGCATCTACATCGACATCTATAATCTGTTCGTCAATCTACTGAACCTGCTGCTCGCCTTCGCGGGCAACCGCGACTAGCATCGCCGCCTCCGAGCGGGGCTGCCCGTGGGCAGCCCCGTTTTCTTTTCAGCTCCGCACAAACTGCGCAATGGATTCCACATGCGCGGTGTGCGGGAACATATTCACCACGCCCGCGGCAGCCAGCCGATAACCTTTGTCATGGACCAGCACACCGGCATCGCGTGCCAGTGTGGCCGGGTTGCAGGACACGTACACGATTGTTTCCGGTCCGGGGTCCGGCAATTGGCTTACCACCTGCTGCGCTCCGTCGCGCGGTGGATCGAGCAGCAGGCCATCCAGCGGCCCGACGTCCTCCAGTAACGCGCCAGGCTTGATCCACAGATCGGCTGCAACGAAGCGGGCCCGTTCAGCCAGCCCGTTGAGTTGCGCGTTGTGCCGTGCGCGCTCCACCAGGGAGGCGGCACCTTCTACACCGACCACCTGAGCGCCTCTACGCGCGAGTGCCAACGTGAAATTGCCGATTCCGCAGAACAAGTCGGCCATCCGCTGCCCCGGCTGCGGGTCGAGCAGCGCCAGCGCACGCCGCACCAGCACGTGGTTGACGCCGGGGTTCACCTGAGTGAAGTCGCTCGGCTGAAACTCCAGCCGCAGATCGAACTCGGGCAACAAATAGAAGAGCGGCCGCAACCCTACCGCGTCCAGCGGCTGGAGCGAGTCCGGTCCAGCGAACTGCAGATAAATGTCGACAGCATGCTGCCGGGCGAACGCTCGGAGCTTTTCGCGATCGCCCTCGGCCATCGGCTCGAGCACCCGCAGCGACAATGCCACATGCGTCTGCGACACGGCTACGTCGATCTGCGGAATGCGGGCAGCCAGCTCGAGGCCTGAGATCAGCTCGCGCAGCGGCCGAATCAGCTCGGACACGGGCTGCGCCAGCACGGCGCACGAGTCCATGTCCACGACGAAATGCGTGCGTCGCTCGTGGAATCCAACCAGGACCCCGCCCTTGCCGGCGACATGCCTTACCGACAAGCGCGCGCGATGGCGGTAACCAAGCGCGGGTCCGTGAATCGGGGCAAGGAGTATCTGCGGTTCGACTTTACCGATGCGGGCAAACGCTTCCTCGAGCACGCGCTGTTTATCCGCCACCTGCGCGCGCGGGTCCTGATGCTGCAGACTGCATCCTCCGCATCGTTCATAGTGCGGGCAAGGCGGCGTCACGCGCGCGCTGCTTTCGCGCAGAACACGCACCACATTGGCCAGATCATAGCGAGGCTTGCGCCGCCAGACGCGAAATTCGACTTTCTCGCCGGGCAGCGCACCGGCGATGAACACGATCTTGCTGCCGTCCCGAGCCACACCGCGGCCGTCCTGGTCGACAGACGCGACGGTGGCGCCGCCGCGCTCAGTGCGCGACGGCGTCGGGATGCGCGGGGCGCTGCCAGGCACCGATGAACTCCTTCCAGTGCGGCGCCGGGGAGCGCGCGAGACTGTTATGTACGATATCGAGCTCTTGCTCGTACTGCTCGGCAGTGAGCAGGCCGCGCATGAGCTGGAACCGCAGGAAAACGAGATAAGTGTTCACCACGTCGGTTTCGCAATAACTGCGGATCTTTACCAACTCACCTTGCTGATAAGCATCCCACACCTGGCTGCCCTCCATGCCCAGCTTGCCGGGGAACCCGAGCAGGCGCGCCACTTCATCGAGCGGGGCGGCGGCACGCGGCTGATACAGCGACAGCACATCCATCAGATCGAGATGGCGCGTGTGATAGCGGCCGATGTAGTTGTTGTAGCGAAAGTCGCGATCGTCGTCCCCCAACTCCCAGTAACGGCGCGCTTTCACGCCGTGAATCATCGACCGATAGTGCAGGACCGGCAGATCGAACCCGCCGCCATTCCACGACACCAGCTGCGGCGTATAGCGTTCCAGACCATCGAAGAACCGCTGCAGCAGTTCCGCTTCCGACCCGTGGGCGTCGCCCAGGGACCAGACGATGAACTGGTTGCGGTCGCGCAGCGCACACGCAATCGCGATCACCCGATGCAGATGCAGCGGCAGGAAATCGTTGCCGACCGCCTGACGCCGGCGCAGAAAGGCCGCCTGCGCGACGTCGGCATCGGCCATGTCATCCGGCAGCTCATAGAGGCGCCGCAGTCCAGAGATATCTGGGACCGTTTCGATGTCAAAGCTCAGAACCGGGAACATAAAAAAAGGGGCCTCGAACCCGTTGACAATCCTGTGAAGTCTAGCAGGTACCGGCAAAAAGTCGTGCTAGTATCGACGTCTAAGCCCGGGGATAGAGCCGCCGTACAGAAAGCGTCTGAGTGAGGAGATGAACGTGGACAGCCACGCCCGCCTGCACCCGATACAGAGCTCGCAACCGCCCGCCCCATCCTATGTTCGCAACGCGGCGCTGCACGACTGGGTGTTGGCCATCGCACAGCTCGTCCGCCCGGAGCGCATCGCGTGGTGCGATGGCTCGGAGGCAGAATACCGTTCCCTGTGCGCGGAGCTGGTGCGCTCCGGCACTTTGATACCGTTGAGCGACAGCGCGCGGCCGGGGAGCTTCCTCGCGCGCTCCGATCCTGCCGACGTCGCCCGCGTTGAAGGACGCACCTTCATCTGCAGCATCCATAAGCACGATGCCGGACCGACCAACAACTGGGTCGACCCGAGCGAAATGAAGGCGACTCTGCGCAGCCTGTTCGACGGTTGCATGCGCGGCCGCACGATGTATGTAGTGCCGTTTTGCATGGGGCCGATCGGCTCGCCGCTTGCCAAGATCGGCGTACAGATCACGGACTCGGCCTACGTTGCCGTCAGCATGCGCATCATGACGCGCATGGGCCGCCAGGCCGTGGAAGCGCTGGGCGAAAACGATCCATTCGTGCCGTGTCTGCATTCCGTCGGCATGCCGCTCGCTCCTGGGCAAAAGGACGTGCCCTGGCCGTGCAATAGCGAGCATAAGTACATCGTGCACTTTCCCGAGGAGAAATCGATCTGGTCGTTCGGCAGCGGCTACGGCGGCAACGCTCTGCTCGGAAAGAAATGTCTCGCGCTGCGTATCGCATCGGCGATGGGCCAGGAACAGGGATGGCTCGCCGAGCACATGCTGATTCTGGGGGTCGAATCGCCGCAGGGCGAGAAGACCTATGTCGCGGCCGCATTCCCCAGTGCATGTGGCAAGACCAACTTCGCCATGCTCATCCCGCCGCGCGCATTCGAAGGTTGGAAGGTCACCACGATCGGCGATGACATCGCGTGGATCAGGCCGGGCGCCGACGGACGCCTGTATGCGATCAATCCCGAGTACGGATTCTTCGGCGTGGCGCCGGGGACATCGACCCAATCGAATCCCAACGCCATGGCGACGGTCGCGCGCAACTGCATCTTCACCAACGTCGCGATGACGCCGCAAGGCGATGTCTGGTGGGAAGGCATGAGCGATGAGGCGCCGCGCGAGCTGATCGACTGGCAAGGCAAGCCGTGGACCGCGCAAAGCGGCACCAAGGCCGCGCATCCCAATGCGCGCTTCACGGTTGCAGCCGCCCAGTGCCCATCCATCGACCCGCAATGGGAACATCCCGACGGCGTGCCGATCTCCGCTTTCATCTTCGGCGGTCGCCGCGGCAATACCATTCCATTGATACACGAAGCGTTCAACTGGGCCGATGGCGTCTACGCAGCCGCCACGATGGGATCCGAGACCACAGCCGCGGCCACCGGGAAAGTGGGCGAAGTGCGGCGTGATCCATTCGCCATGCTGCCGTTTTGCGGGTACCACATCGGCGACTACTTCGACCACTGGCTGGACATGGGACGCCGTATCACACAGCCGCCGCGCATCTTCTCGGTGAACTGGTTTCGCCGCGGCGCGGACGGCAAGCTGCTGTGGCCCGGTTACGGCGAGAACATGCGTGTGCTGAAATGGGTGATCGATCGCTGCCGCGGGCGCGCAGGCGCTGCCGAGAGCGTGCTCGGATGGATGCCGCGCGCCGCAGACCTGGAATGGAAGGGGCTCGATGAGAGCGTACGCAGCCGGTATGGCGAGCTCATGTCGATCGAGCGCGATGCCTGGATCCAGGAGGTACTGCGCCACGAAGAGCTGTTCGTGAAGCTGTATGACAAGCTGCCCAAGGAATTCGTGCTGAAACGCGAGCTGCTGCTCGCAGGCTTGTGGCGCTCGCCGGAGCGGTGGACTGTTCCTGATTAAGGCGTAAACCTCAACACAGAGGCACAGAGGGCACAGAGATACACAGAGAAGATCTCGAAATAGACAGCGAGGCCCCGTGTGTGAATATCGAGCACATTTTGCTCTCTCAGTGTTCCTCTGTGATCTCTGTGTTGAAGTTTTTGACCCTGTCCTAACCAAACACCCCGGTCGAAAGATACCGATCGCCCCGATCGCAGATGATCGTGACGATGACCGCATTGTTCACTTCGCGCAAAAGCTGAAGCGCGCTCCACACGGCCCCGCCGGAAGAAACGCCTGCGAACAAGCCTTCCTCCCGTGCCAATCGGCACATCGTCTCTTCGGCATCGGCCTGACTGACTTCGATAATGCGGTCCACACGCCGCGGCTCATAGATCTTCGGCAGATAAGCTTCCGGCCATTTGCGGATGCCGGCAATCTGCGATCCCGGCGTGGGCTGACAGCCGACGATCTCGATGGTGGGGTTTTTTTCCTTGAAGTAACGCGAGCAACCCATAATCGTGCCGGTGGTGCCCATGCTGCTCACGAAGTGCGTGATCAGGCCCTGCGTGTCGCGCCAGATCTCAGGTGCGGTGCCCTCGTAATGCGCACGCGGATTGTCGGGGTTGGCGAACTGATCCAGGATGCGTCCCTCGCCGCGCGCCTGCATCTGCTCGGCGACGTCGCGCGCCATCTCCATGCCCCCGTCCTTGGGCGTGAGAACGATCTGCGCCCCGAATGCAGCCATGGTCTGCCGACGCTCCTCGGAAAGGTGTTCGGGCATGACCAGAATCATCCGATAGCCGCGCACTGCCGCCACCATCGCGAGCGCGATTCCGGTGTTGCCGCTGGTCGGCTCGATGAGCGTGTCGCCAGGCTCGATATCGCCTCGCGCTTCGGCGTGCGCAATCATCGACAGCGCCGGGCGATCTTTCACCGAGCCGGCAGGATTGTTGCCTTCGAGCTTGGCGAGCAGCACGTTGCTGCTGCCGCCCCCGATCCGCTGCAATCGAATGAGCGGCGTATTGCCTACGAAACCCTCCAGGGTCCGGCAATCGACCGTCTGCGCGGCCGGGCGCGCTGCTGATTTGTTGCTCTTGAGCGCACTCATTGTGCAAGCATCCATTCGACATAGCGGGCAACACCCTCCTCGACCATAAGGAATGGCGCGGCATAGCCCGCTTTTCGCAACTGGCCGATGTCGGCCTGGGTGAAGCTTTGATACTTCTCCTTGAAGCCGGCCGGAAATGCAATGTATTCCAGCAAGCCTTGCGCACGCATCTCCTCGATAGTCAGCCGTCGCTCTCCGGCATGGCTGCGCAGGGCGTTAATGGTGGCGCTCGCCACCTCGTTGAAGGTCTGCGCGCGACCCGTGCCGACGTTGTAGATGCCGGATTGCGCCGGATGGTCGAGGAAATAGAGGTTCGCGTTGACCACATCTTCCACCGATACGAAATCGCGGCGCTGCTCACCGGCCGCGAAGCCGCCGCTACCTTCGAAAAGCTTGACCCGCCCTTCACTGCGGTACTGATTGCAGAAGTGATGCGCGACCGAAGCCATGCGCTGCTTGTGAGCTTCACCGGGACCGTACACGTTGAAATAGCGCAGCCCCACTACCTGTGCCGTGTTGTCGTTCCAGCGCCTGCGTACGATCTGATCGAACAGCAGCTTCGAATAGCCATAGACATTGAGGGGGCGCTCGTAGCGAGCGTCCTCGCGGAACACTTCGCCGGCTCCGTAGACCGCCGCCGAGGACGCGTAGATCAACGGCACCTCTTCGGCCTGGCAGAAGTCGAGCAGCTCGCACGAGTAGCGGTAGTTGTTCTCGAGCATGTACCGGCCATTGCCCTCCATCGTGTCGGAGCACGCGCCCTGATGCAGGACGCTGCTCACTTCGCCATCGAACGAGCCCAGGCTCAGCTTGCGCAGAAACTCTTCCTTGTCCAGGTAATCGGCGATGCGCAAGTCCATCAGGTTGCGGAATTTGTCGCCGCGTGTGAGATTGTCGACCGCGACAATGTCATCCTCGCCACGCTGGTTGAGCGCCTTCACTACATTGCAGCCGATGAACCCGGCCGCACCGGTTACCACGATCATGAGCGAGCCCTCTTGTGCATCTTCAAGAAGCCGCGAACAGTTCGTCGGGATGCACCACTGCCGTGCCAAGCTTGCCGACCACGATGCCGGCCGCCTTGTTAGCCCAGCGCACCGCTTCCTCGATATCGCAGCCGGCGGCGAGCATCGCGCCCAGAACGGCGATCACGGTGTCGCCGGCGCCGCTGACATCGTAGACCTCTTTGACCTGCGTGGGCACGTGCAGTACTCCGCTCTCGCGGAACAATGTCATGCCCTCTTCGCTGCGCGTTACCAGCAGCGCGTCCAAATCGAGCGCCCGCCGCAGCTGCTCGGCCTTCTGCGCAAGCTCCGCGTCGCTGCTCCAGCGTCCAACGACCGCGCGGAATTCACCGAGGTTGGGGGTGAGCACGTTGGCATGCCGGTACCTTTCGAAATCGTCTCCCTTGGGATCGACCAGCACCTGTTTGCCTGCCGCCCGCGCACTACGGATCATATCGGCGACGTGCGCGAGCCCGCCCTTCAAGTAGTCGGAAAAAATGACGACATGGGCGGCGGAGATGCGCGCATCGAATTCCGCGCGCTTGGCTTGCAGCGCCTCCGGCGCCGGCGGATTTTCGAAGTCGATGCGCAAAAGCTGCTGCTGACGGCCGATCACGCGCAGCTTGACGGTGGTGTTGACCGTTTCATCGCGCGTGAGCTGCGCACGTACGCCGTCCTTCTCGAGCAGGCGCGCCAGGGCTTGCCCGGGTTCGTCGGTCCCAACTACCGCGAGCAGGTCGACGCGCGCCCCGATGGCAGCCGCGTTGCGCGCAACGTTGGCGGCACCCCCCGGGCGCTCTTCCGTACGGGTGATGCGCGCCACCGGGACCGGCGCCTCGGGCGAGATGCGGCTCACATCGCCAAACCAGTAGCGGTCGAGCATGACGTCGCCCACGACGAGCAGATGGGCGTTTGCGAGGTCGGGGGGAATCATCACGCCCGTCCAATCGAAAAATACTCGATCCCGGCATCTGCGAGCATCTCCGGGTCATACAGATTGCGGCCGTCGAAGACGAGGGGCTGCTTCAGGCGCTCCCTGATCGCCGCGAAATCCGGGCTGCGGAACTCTTTCCATTCGGTAACGATAAGCAACGCGTCGCAACCGTCGAGCGCGGCCATCGGCGTGTCCGCGAAGCTGATGCGCGACTCGCTCTTATAGATGTGCCGAGCCTCCTTCATGGCCACCGGATCGTAGGCGTGCACCGCTCCGCCACGTTCGAGAATTTGCTCGATCACCACGCGGCTGGGAGCCTCACGCATGTCGTCGGTATTCGGCTTGAATGCAAGCCCCCACAGCGCAAAGCGCCGCTTGTCGAGATTCTCGCCCAGACGCGCAGTGACCTTTTGCACCAGGCGCTCCTTCTGAGCCTCGTTCACCTCCTCGACCGCATGCAGAATCTTGAGATCCATGCTCTGCTGCTGCGCCGTGCGCTGCAACGCCTTCACGTCCTTGGGAAAGCAGGACCCGCCGTAGCCGCACCCGGGATATAGAAAGTGATAGCCGATGCGCGGATCTGAGCCGATGCCACGGCGCACATCTTCGATGTTGGCGCCCAGCCGCTCGGCAAGGTTGGCGAGCTCGTTCATGAACGAAATACGGGTTGCCAGCATGGCGTTGGCCGCGTACTTGGTGAGCTCAGCCGAACGCACATCCATCACCATCATGCGCTCGTGGTTGCGCTGGAACGGTCCATACACGGCGCGCATGAGTCGGATCGCGCGCTCGTCATCGGCCCCGATCACGACGCGGTCGGGCTTCATGAAATCTTCGACCGCCGCACCTTCCTTGAGGAACTCCGGATTGGACACCACGCTGAATGGCAGGTCGACACCACGCCTGTTCAGCTCTTCGCCGATCGCTTCGCGCACGCGGTCCGCCGTACCGACCGGTACCGTGGACTTGTCCACCACGACCTTGTAGTCGCGCATGTGACGGCCGATATTGCGCGCCGCGTCCACAACGTGCCGCAAATCTGCAGAGCCGTCTTCGTCCGGCGGTGTGCCCACCGCAATGAACTGCAGCGTCCCGAACGCCACGGCCTTTTCGACATCGGTGGTGAAGCGCAAGCGGCCAGTCGCCGCGCCGTGTTTGACGAGCCCTTCCAAGCCGGGCTCGTAGATGGGGATGCCGCCCGACTCGAGGGTACGGATCTTGTCCGCATTGACGTCAAAGCACAGCACATCGTTGCCGATGTCAGCGAGACATGCGCCGGACACCAGTCCGACATACCCAGTTCCGATGATGGTGATCTTCACTAATTGTTCTGCGCAATGTTATGCATCAGGAATGCGCCACTACGGCGCAGCTCGCACACCAGCAGCTGTATCGCTGCACGCTTCACGCCGCGCGGCCGCAGCAAGAGCGCGCAATGCGGCTGCCGGGTCGATCGCCCGCGTTACCGGACGTCCGACCACGAGATAGCTCGCTCCGTTCGCCAATGCAAACGCAGGCGTAGCGATTCGCTTCTGATCGTCTGCGGCGCTGTCTTCAAGGCGGATACCCAGTGTCACAAGGAGGAATTCCGCTCCACATTGCTGGCGCAGCACACTCGCCTCC
>JBGQKF010000112.1:0-10598 GCA_041499435.1 Gammaproteobacteria bacterium | reverse complement strand
GGTCCGATCAGACAATCCAGTGGGAGCGCGCCGCAGTGTACGTTGACAAAATACTGAGAGGCGCGGAGCCTGGCGACCTACCCATTGAACAACCCACACAGCTCGGCCTTGTAGTTAACCTCAGAACCGCGCGATCGCTCGGGATCACAATCCCAGAATCTGTCCTGCTTCGCGCTCATGAAGTAATGCGCTGAGTGAGTGACGCTCAACTTTGCAATGCACTTCGTCGGCAACATGGTGCTGCAGGGTGGCAAGCGCTTCTACATCAAGTTCCCAGCATTCAAGCATCGAAACGCTCGGCTAGCACGCCGTGACGCAGGCCGCGATCGCTCACCGTCAAGCTCGCCTTGCCCAGCTTCTCCATGACCGTCCGGATGATGCACGCGCCGGCGAGGATGACTTCCGCCCGCTTCGGCTGGAGGCCGATGATGGCGCGGCGGGCGTCCGCATCCCGTGACCGGTAGAGTTCGATCTGGCGATCGATCTCGGCGCGGTCGAGGACCGTGCCTTGGACGACCGTCGGATCGTAGGAACCGAGCTGGTGCTTGACCGCGCTGATGTTGGTCACCGCGCCACCCATTGCCACCAGCGCGTCGGGAACCGGACGCCCGTCGATGCGCGACAGGTCGGCCGAAATCGCCGCCATGGCCTCCTGCAGCACGCCGGGTGACACCGTGCCGTCGAGCTTATAGCGCTCCGTATACCGCACGGCACCGACCTCGACGCTGAAGCGCTCGTCCACGCTGGAGTCGTGCCCGAAGGTGAACTGCGAACTGCCACCGCCGGTGTCGAACACGACCAGTGAGCCCGCGTTCAACGCAAGACCCGACTTGGCCGCCAGGTAGGCCAGCCGGCCCTCCTCCTCACCCGAGATCACTTCGATGTGCACGCCGGTGCGCCTCTGGATGGCGGCGACGACCTCGTTGCCGTTCGAGGCGATCCGCAGGCCGGCCGTGCCCACGGCGGCGATCGCCCGCACGCCCTGCCGCTTCGCCTCATCGACCATGCCCGCGATTGCGGCGGCCGTTCGCTCGAGCGCGGCGTCGATGATCACGCCCTGCTGCGCGATTCCCTCTCCGAGGCGGGTCAACTCTGCGCGGTCGATGACGGTGTGCCAGCGTCCTCCGAGGTCACGCTCGCCGATGTGGAACTTGATCGAATTGGTACCGGCGTCGATGACGGCGTAGCGTTCCGGGTCATCGTCGATCAGGGCCGCCAGGCCGCGGGGATAGCTGGTGTTCGTATAGCTGCCGAGGCCAAGCTCCCTGACAGCACCGATGACCCCTGCCGCATTCTCGGACTCGATGGCGAGCGTGCGGGTGGGCTTGCCATTCGCCACCACGTCGGAGAGTTCGGCCATGCAACCGCCGACCGTGTAGTGGATTCGCCGCTTGTGGACCTTCACCGCGCGAATCGCACCGCCCGGCGCGGCGAACTGTTCGAGGAATTCGTCAAGCGTGAAGCTCGTGCGGGGCAGCGGAGGAACCGGGAGATGGAGCGATTCGAGCGCCTTCGCCGCTTCGGTCGCTAGAAGCGGAAAGCGCGCCTTCATGACCGGCATCCACTGCTCGAGGCCGTCGACGTTGACCTCCCGCAGCACCTTGATGTCCATCAGCGCATCGCGGATCTTCACGTTGTCGCCTGCGCTGGAAAGCAGATAGATCTCGTCGCTTTCCTGAACGCCGCCCGGCGTCAGCTTCGCCAGCCGCGCCTCCGCCTCCCCGAAGTGTCGACCGACCGAACGCCATTCCCAGCGCGGATTGATTTCAGCCACGACTGATCGTGGCCTCGGAAAAATACATTCTGCTCGGCATCAGCGGGAATCTCTAGGCGCAGTCTGACCACAACATTATACAACTCCATCATTGCGGGTTAGCGCAGATGAGCTGATCGAGTAATCGAAGAAACAGGTCACCACACGGAACGTCCGCTTCCTGTAGGCCTGAAGGTCTGCTTAGGTTCGCTGCAGCCGTTGGCATAAAGCAGCTCTCGGCCAGTTCCGGCCGGTCAAGTCCGAGACGAATTTTTCCCGATAGCGGCCATTCGCGCGCACCGGACAAGTCTGGCGAAAGGCTAGCTTCAGCGCATGGACACAAGGGCTGAGGCCCAAACCGCCAAAACCTGTCGCACAACGCGGCGGAGAAGAAACTTGCTGAGGCAGCGAAGAACCGTTTCCTCAAGAAGTGCGGAAAGGATGCGAGTTCAGCCAAATGAGGTCTCGCGGTGATCCTGCGCGGCTGTTGGAGCGCGTAGTATCATCGCCCATATTTGTGCCCTCCGCCGTAGGGCGTGAGCACACGGAACTTGATTACCAACAGGAGGAAACCATGCACGTTCAAGCTACCCTGCGGTTACTAGTCTCTCTGCTGTTACTGCTAAGTGCCGGGCGGGTGCTTGCCGACGCCGCCGGGGATATCCGGAAGCTTGAACAGGAACGCTTCGCAGCCTACGTGCACGGCGATGTCGCTGCGCTGGACCGGATCTTTGCAGATGACTTGGTCTACTTCCATTCGAATGGCTTGTCTGACCCGAAGTCGGGGGTACTGCAGAGCTTCGCCTCGGGTGACCTCAAGATCTCGCGCTTCGAAGCAGAGGACCTCCAGGTGCGAGAGATTGGCAACGTGATGGTCGCCACCGGTCTGGTGCATGTGGAGTTGGTCAACAAAGGCACTGCAGCCAAGTTCGACATTCGCTACAGTGCCATTTATGCCAATCAAGGCGGTCAATGGCGATTGGTCCACATCCAGAACGCTCGCATGCCGCCGGCCAAGACCTGACGACCTCGGTGAAAACGTCCCATGCGCTCCGAGGGGAACCTGATCGGCAGGGAACGGCCAAAACCGGCCACTCGACCCAGTCGCTGAGAGCGGGCCTTCGACGGGCTATCGACTCTCTGCGGAAACACGATGAAGCGTGAGAGCCGCCGTTTAACCGGGGACGCGCCCGCTCCCAATCTCTGGGCCTTCCAAACGCAACAGGGTCTGGCGCATACCCTCTCGTCCTAACGTTTAGAGTACATTTCCCGCCTTCCAAGTTTCCTCCTGACCTCATCCCAGACTATGCTTTGGATTCGATCTTAGCCACTCGCAGCGCCCGATGCAGCCTTTTCCTTTCCGGTGTGGACGCCTACGCGAATCGAAAGTCCGAACGGTCGCACCGATTCGATCGCAGCCTTGCCGCAACGCACCGCCCTCGCAGGACCGTCGAATGCCGCAAAAAAACCATCACCGGCGGTGTCGATCTCCTTGCCGCGAAAGCGCTGCAATTCGCGTCTGATTGCGCCGTGATGAGCTTGAAGCAGATCACGCCAAGCCCGGTCGCCGAGCTCGGCTGCCTTGTTGGTGGCGCCACTAATGTCGGTGAACATCACTGTCGCGAGAACGCGGTCAGTCTCAGATGAACTTTTTTCACCAGTGAGAAATTGTTCGATTTCATCAGCAACGAAATCGCCACCTTAAAGGAAGGGCACCACTACGAGGTCGATCGGGCCGTCGCCGAGCACCTGATAGGCGATGTCCGCATCAGCGCTTCTCGTGTAATGGGTCTCTGCAGACATCCGGAGCGATCTGGGAGTGAATGCCAAAGAGTATAGGGCATCCGCGAGTGCCGTTGCGATCCCAATCCTCTCACCTCGGCGACGCGCCGCGATGATTGGATCAATTGCCAATTCCCGTTCGATGGCTCGATGGCCGATTCGGATCGATAGCGCCGTCGACCGCTATCAGAGACGTGACTCGCGACGATAGGTAGCGAACGGCCGGGACCTGTTCTTCGCAATCCTGTTGCGTAGCGCAACAGGTTCGTCACCCGTAAGAATGCCCTGCTCTAATCGCTCCAGCCGCTGTTCCAGGTTGCTGCCGAGGGCTACCGAGTGAAGGACAGATCTGAGCGACGACAATGCGGGCGATTTCGACTAGTGCGGTTCGGCCAACGTGCCGAGCAGGCACGTGGCGGAGCCGCGAACCCAGTGCCCTCGGCCCCACTCAGATTAACGGTTAGAGGTTCCCATTAACGGCCCGGGCGATTTCGCTATCTCGAATTTGGAATTGGCGTGGAGGTCGAGAAAGCTCTGAAAGAGTTTTTGCGCCTGCTCGGCGCCGCCCTCCTGTTCGGCGAAAGCCTTCCACCATTCCGCGCCCGAAGGAATAGTGTCCATACGGCCGGTATCGTATGGAAAATAGACGATGTGGTCCCATTCGCCGGTTGTGTAGTCAAACGGTATAGCTTTGCGTCCCACTTTCTTATCAACAGGCCAGAAATGCTCATGGATGATTTTGAGCGCTTCCGGAGCCTTGCCTGGTTTGAACTTCGCATATGCCACCAGATAAGTCTGCTCGCCATCGGCAGCGAATACCGACGAAAACATGCACGACCCGAGGAACAGCGAAACAAAGCCGATTGCTGCACGTTGTAGGTTCATCAGTGCCTCCCAGAGCGTTTGCGTTGATTGGAAAGACAACACCCCGGCACATTGTAAGCCACCAGCGATTACATATGGCATACCGATAAGACTGATCCGACCTGCCGCCGCGAAGCCTTTCGACATTAGTGGTATATAACGCTCACACGATGAGCAAGAACATGAATGCACACCGGATCCGGGCTGCGCTTGCCGCCGTGCTGTTTGCGAGCACGCCGCTGGCGGTCGGGCGGCAGACGGGCGCGACACCATCCAATCCAGCCGGCACGCAGAACACGACCCTGCTCGCTCTCGCCAACAAACCCTGGAGCGGGGACTTCGACCGGATGGTCGAGCGCCGGCTGATCCGTGTGCTGGTGCCCTACAGCCGCACGCTTTACTTCAGCGACATGGGACGCGCGCGTGGTATCACCGCCGACATCTTCCGGGACTTCGAGCGCTACATCAACGAGAAGTACTGGAAACAACTCCGCGGCCGTCCGATCACGATCTTCATGATCCCGACGACGCGCGACAAGCTGCTTGCCGACGTGCATGCGGGGTTGGGTGACATTGCGGCGGGCGATATCACCGTGACTGACGCGCGCCTCAAGGTCGTGGACTTCGTCGCGCCTGAGCAGCAGCGAGGCGTGTCGGAGCTCGTTATCACCGGGCCCAAGTCTCCTGTGATTGCCGCCGTGGACGATCTCGCCGGCAAGACTGTGCACGTGCGCAAGGCATCGAGCTACTACGAGAGTCTCGTGGCCCTGAACGAGCGACTCGAGAAAAAGGGCAAAGCGCCGGCGAAGCTGGCTCTGGTGCCCGACGCCCTCGAGGACGAAGACATGCTGGAGATGTTGAACGCGGGCCTCTTCCAAGCCATCGTCATCGACGGCTGGATGGCGAGGATGTGGGCGCAAGTCCTGCCGAAGATCAAGGTGAACGAGGAAGCGGCAGTGCGCGAGGGCGACAAGATCGGATGGGCCGTACGCAGGCGCAGCCCGAAGCTTCAGCAGGCACTCTACGGATTCTACAGGGACTATCTCAAGAAGGAGGGCGTTCTCGCCTATACCCTGAAGGAGTACATGGCGGGTATCAAGCAGATCGAGGATCCGACCGGCACGGCGGAGTGGAAGCGGTTCGAACAGACCCTCGCCTTGTTCAAGAAATACGGCGAGGCGTACGGCTTCGATCCGCTCATGCTCGCCGCGCAAGGCTACCAGGAATCGCAGCTCAACCAGGACGCGCACAGCCGCGTCGGTGCGATCGGCATCATGCAGCTCATGCCGGCCACCGGCACCGCCATGGACGTGGGCGACATCGCGATCACAGAGCCAAACATCCACGCCGGCGCGAAGTACATGAATGAGCTCATCACCCGATACTTCTCCGACGCGAAGTTCTCCGAGGCAAACCGGCACCTGTTCGCCTTCGCCACCTACAACGCCGGCCCGGGCAACATTTCGTACATGCGCGAGGTGGCCAAGGGCCGTGGCCTGAATCCCGACGAGTGGTTCAACAACGTGGAGGTCGTGACGGCGGAGAAGATTGGGCAGCAGACGACGACCTATGTACGCAACATCTACAAATACTATGTCGCGTACAAGCTATCGCTCGAGGCCGCGGAAGCCGAGCAGAGAGCGCGCCAGGCAGTCGCCCCGGGCAGGAACTAGCGGCGCTGCAGAGCGACATACCAGCCTGGATAGTTCATGAAGACGCCCCGGTGTGCAGACAATGACTGGTGTGACGAGTCAAATGGCCAAGCCTCACCGTCTCGTTGGCTTGTCGCAAGCGCTTTAGCCCTGCTCGACCTTGGTATCTAGATAGTAGCCTGCCCCGCGCTGGGTCTTGATCAGGCGGGGTTGCGTCGGGTCGACTTCGATCTTTCGTCGCAACCGCAGAATCTGCACGTCGATCGAGCGATCGAAGACGTCGTCGTAGAGGCGGCTGGCTTCCAGAAGCTGGTCGCGAGTCAGAATCCGCTGCGGCGACTTGAGGAACGCAGCGAGCAGGCTGAACTCACCGCTCGTGAGATCGAGCTGCTGCTTGCCGGGTGTGATCAGCTTGCGCGTACCCATCCGCAGCTCGAAACCCGCAAATCGGTATGAGCCAGGCTGTTCGTCACGCGTGGCCGGGCGCGATTGTGCCCGGCGCAGCACCGCTCGAACTCGCGCCAGCAGCTCGCGGGGGCTGAACGGCTTGGTCACATAGTCGTCTGCGCCGAGCTCGAGCCCGAGCACCCGATCTACCTCATCGGCTCGCCCGGTGAGAATCACGACCGGGATCGAATGCTCCGAGCCGAGCTTACGGGCCAGCATGAGCCCGTCCTGATCCGGCAGATTCAGATCCAGCAGGACCAGGTCGACCGGCTGAGCGCGCAGCGAGGCCTCGGCCACCGCCCCGGTCTCCGCGCATGACACCTGGAAATGGTTGTCTGCGAGGTACTGGGAGATCAGCTCGCGCGTAGGGGGATCGTCTTCGACCACGAGAATGCGTTGGCTCACGAGCCTCCCGATTTCGGCTGCGACCCCTCCACATTAACCCAACTGTGCACCTGCAACAACGGTTACAGATGTAACCGGGATGCGGCTCCCTGGAAATTGGCCGGTAACCGTGGTCCGGTGTAATACGGCCTTCGCGGCCAAACCAGGCCAGCAACGCCCTGTAGGTGGGCGGTCATGCGTTTGTCATCGATTATATTCGATGCGAGGAGGCAGTTGATGGACACGGGGCTCGATGATCGCCGAAGCGCGATCCTAGTGGTGGAGGAGAACCGGTTTCTGTGCGAGATGATCTGCGCATGGCTGCAAGGCGCCGGGTATGTGGCCCGCGGCGTGCAGACCGAGCGCGAGGCCGCTGCCGCGCTCGAGGACGGCGGCTTCGACCTCGTGTTGCTCGATATGGACGTCGGACCGGGGCACGCCAGTTCGCTGATCCACACGGTTCGGAGTAAGCTGAGCGGCATGGCGCTGGTGCTGCTTACCGGCGCGGTGCGACACGATGATCTGGTGCAGGCGCTTGCCGAGGATGCGGCGTGCGTAGCGATGGACAAGCCCTATAGCTTCTTCGCGCTCGGACTGGTGATCAAGGCCGCTCTCGCGCGCTCTCGTGATCGCGGGCATCGGCCCGAGGCCCCGTGCGCATGCGGTGGTTGACGCCCAGCTCCTGATAGCGGATCGTCGATTTCCTTAAGTTCGACGATTTCAGCAGGCAACTGATGGGACATGACGCCCGGCCGCTGCTGAGGCAATGTATGTTGGATGCGCTCGCCTGCCTTGCGGTCGGCGCTGCTTACTTTGCGCTCGCCTGGCTGTCCACACACCTCACGCCGCGCGCCGGCGATATCGCCTATCTCTGGCCTGCGGGCGGCTTCGTGCTGGCGATGCTGCTCGTGGCTCCCCGACGCCTCTGGTTGTCCTTCGCGCTTGCAGCGCTGATCGCCGACGTAGTGCATGCAGACACGGTCAGCCACTCGCTTCCCACCGGTCTCGCCTATTCTGCAGTCTACTTTTCCGCACTCGTGCTCGAAGCGGCGCTGCTGCGCAGATTCGCAGGTGTGCCGCTACGTCTTGACAGCATCCGCAAGCTCGCAGTGTTCATAGTGATCGCACCGCTCGCCGGAAATCTCCTGGCGGCCACCATGGGCGCTGCGATTTCTTACTGGTCCGGGCAGTCGTTCCTCGACAGCCTGCGCGTCTGGTGGGTCTCCGATGCGTTGAGCATGCTGCTGGTCACACCGTTCGTCGTATCGTGGTCCGACTTCCGGCTGAAGGAGCTGCGGCGTCTGGGTCCGCGCAGCGTGCTGGAAGGATTCGTGTGCGCGGCAGGGCTGATCCTGGTAAGCCACTGGGCGTTCGGCGAGCATCCGGGACCCAACGGCGCCATCGCGCCACTCACGCATTTTCTGATTCCGTTCCTGGTATGGGCGGCGTTGCGCTTCGGGGTGCGCGGGCAGAGCACCGCGGTGATGATCGTATGCTCAATCTCCGTGTGGGACACGATGCGCGGCCTGGGTCCGTTCTCGGCTGCGTTCGTCACGCCCGATCGCTCGGTGGTCTATGCGCAGATTTTTTTGATCGTGGCAGCCGCCATGACGCTGGTTGGCGCGGTGGTGATGAGAGAGCGGCGCGCAGCGCAGCGCGCTGCCGAGGAATGGCGCCTTCGCTACGAAACGGCGGTCGTGTCGAGCGGCAATCTTCTGTACGACGCGAATCTCGATCGGCGTCAGATCGTCTGGGGCGGTGATACGCAAAAAATACTCGGCTGTAAGCCCGAGCAGATCGGCCAGACTTCGGCCTGGGTAACGCGCGTGCATCCGGACGACCGGGACGCAATCCTGCGACAGGTGCGCGGCGTGCAGCCGGGCGAGGAGCGACCGTACTCGCTCGAGTATCGCGTGCAGGGTCGCGACGGCGCCTACATCGAAGTCGAGGACACCGGGCGCGTGATCGGCATGCGCAAACCGGGCGCAATCCGCATCATCGGCATGCTGAAGGACGTGACCGGGCGCAAGCGTGCGCAGATCGAGCGGGAGCGGCTGAACGGACAGCTGCGCGAGGCGCAGAAGATGGAGGCGCTAGGGACGATGGCCGGCGGTATTGCACATGACTTCAATAATATCCTGGGGGCAATTCTTGGGCACGGCGAGCTCGCGTTGAGCGACGCTGGTGAGCAGGCGCGCGAGGGCAAGCGGCTGCGCGCCATCATGGATGCCGCCCTGCGCGGCAAGGCACTGGTCGAGCAGATCCTCACCTTTGCGCGCCGCGGGGCGCGCAGCCGGCGTGCCGTGCCGCTTTGGCCGGTGGTGCTGGAAGTGCGCGAGCTGCTCTCGGCGTCAGCTCCGCAGACGCTCGCCATCGAGCTCGTCAACGGCGATGCGACCATCGCCGCGCTTGGCGATGCAACGCGCCTGCATCAGCTGGTGATGAACGTGGCGACCAACGCGATGCAGGCTATGCCACAGGGCGGTCGTCTTACGCTCAATCTCTCGGTCCAGACGATCGAGCAGCCGTGCTCACTCGATCTGGGTGCTCTGCAGGCGGGGCACTATGCCGTGCTGCGCGTATGCGATACCGGGGAGGGCATGGCGCCGGAAGTGCAGGCGCGCATCTTCGAGCCGTTCTACACAACCAAGGCGCAGGGTAAGGGTACCGGCCTGGGGCTCGCACTGGTGCAGGCCATCGTGGCCGATCACGATGGGGCGATTCGCGTGCACTCCGAGGTCGGCGCGGGGACATGTTTCGAGATCTACTTGCCGCTTGCGCCGGTACTCGCGTCGAGTGCTCCGACGGCCGCGGGCGTGGGTCCGCGTGGCGATGGCCGCACCGTCATGGTGGTGGACGATGACCGCGCCATGCTGGAGATGACCGAGGATATGCTTGCGCGCCTGGGGTACGAGCCGGTCGGATACGATGCTTCGCGCCGCGCGCTGGAGGCGCTCTCCGCGGATCCCGATCGCTTCGATGCGGTGCTGACCGATGAATCGATGCCGGAGCTCTCCGGCACGCAGCTCGCGGTCTCGATCAAGGAGCTGCGGCCCGATCTGCCGGTCATCGTCGCGAGCGGGTATGGTGGCGCCGACCTGCATCGACGCGCCATCGCTGCAGGGGCGCGCGCCGTGGTGAACAAGCCCTACGATTCGAGCTCGCTCGCACAGGCCCTGGCCGGCGCGCTCGCTCGGAAGATCTCGTGAAGGCACGCAGGCCCGTTGCAGAGCGTCGGGGGTAGCTAGCCGAAGGCTACCCACATGCCACCCATGCTGAGGCTTGCGCTTAGGGGAGTGGTGCGCAGGGTGTAGATCGGGCCGCGCGGATTCTGGCGGGTCTCGACCGGCCAATTGCGGCCAGCCCGCAATTGCCACATGTCCAATATGGGAATCCCGAGCGGCGAGCTTTCACGCGGTGGGGAAATCAGCGCTGAGGCTCACGCTTTCCCAGGTGTCGAGGCTTTGCGTGAAACCCGCGAATTTAGCGCGAACTCGCGCGAGCCCGTCCTTGCCCAGGACCAGATTGAGCGGCGGGGAATCCGCTTGCACCGCCTTGATGATGGCATCGGCCGCGCGCAGCGGGTCGCCGGGCTGTTTGCCGCTGCGTCCCGCGATTTCCGCGCGGCGCGTGCCGGCGGTCTGAGCATAAGCGGCCAGCGCGTTGCGGGTCTGCTTGAGCGAGCGGCCGGCCCAGTCGGTGCGAAACGGGCCAGG